>JAZSLE010000029.1:0-6860 GCA_045535215.1 Eubacteriales bacterium | reverse complement strand
TTAAGATACATACGAACGGGGTCGTCTATAGCAAGACCATCCTGCTCAAGCACCTTCTCAAGACTGTCGGAATGCATTATACGCTCAAGATCCGACTCAAGCTGCATCATTTCGCTTGTGCTCGGGCTTTCGGGATTGTCGCTGATTACTTCAAAATCCTCAGAATCTATGAAGGAAAAATCGTCCATCATATCATCGCCGACCACGGGATCCGCATCTATTATCGGAGTTATGTCAATGTTTTCTTCGGGATTATACATTTAAAATTCCTTTCCGCATATGTAATGCTGTGAAGATTTTTGGTTATGTCAATTTTCTTGTACGCCTATACGCCGCCTTGCCGCCGCTATCGGATCCTCGCACGGATGCGTTTCTCGTTTAAGTGCGGCTATTGCATCGGTCATAACGTTTATACCGTTTGTACTGAGGCTTTCGCGGCCGTGATATATGGAATATACTCTGGAGAACTCGTCCGGAGTGTAATTTTCTTCAAGCAATGCAAGTGAAAAACCGTACTCGGAATCCTGAAGCTCGGTTATCCTCTTGAAAAGCTCTCTCGAAAATTCCGAGAAAAAGTCGCTCTCTGTGAGAAGCTCCCTATTTTTTTGTAAATACCTTCTTGCTTCCTCCTCAAGCAGCATAACTCCGAGGATCACCTCCTCTGCGCGAACCGCCGCAGGATTTTTGGAAGCCTCCTTATTGACCTTGTCGCCAAGCATCATAATGGATCTGTCCGCTTCTTTTTTAAGCTCGTCGCGTTGCTTTCTGCCGTTATAGGAGCGCTTCTTTTCAACGTCTCCGCGCAGGCTCTCCGCGGGAAGCTCAAGCCGCTTCGCGATATCCGCGATATAAAGCTCGCGCGCTACTCCCGAGCCGTATGCCGCGATCACCGAGCACAGCCTGTCCGCTGCTTTTATCTTCTGCTCGGGTACCTCAACGTCAAGTTCCGCAAGTATGGCATCTCTTTTGTAGTCGAAATCCGAAACACTGCTGTTAAGCAAGCCCTGGAACCTTATTTTTCCGAACTTCTTTATGTATTCGTCCGGATCCTTGGCTCCGGTCATCTTCAGCATTCTGACGTCAAGTCCGGCAGATGAAAGTATCGCCGAGGCTCTCGTTGATGCGGCCATTCCCGCTTCGTCACTGTCATATGCTATCGTGACCTTCTTGGTGTATTTCGCCATTATTCTTGCTTGCTCGTCGGTAAGCGCCGTTCCGAGCGTCGCGACCGCAGTTTCGAAGCCCGCGGAATGCATTGCTATAACGTCCATATAGCCTTCGCAAAGGATAAGTCCCTCCTCGCTCTTCGCCTTCGCAAAATTCAAGGCGAACAGATTTCTGCTCTTCTTGAACGCGGAGGTATCCGAGGTGTTCAGGTACTTCGGCTTTGAATCGTCCATAACTCTTCCGCCGAAGCCTATGACCGATCCGGACGGGTCTATGATCGGAAACATAACACGATTTCTGAAGTAATCGTAGTATTTTCCGTTGCGCGACTTTCCGCACAAAAACGCCTTGTTCAACTCTTCCTCTTCGAAGCCGAGGCTCTTCATGTGATTCGTCAACGCATAAAAATCGTTCGGAGCAAATCCGAGACCAAAGCGCCTTATCGTGCTTACGTCGAGCCTTCTGTTCTCCGCAAGATAGCGCATTCCCTCTTTTCCGAGCTTCTCGTCAAAGAGACAGCTTCTGAAGAAGCGCGCCGCCTCAAGATTCATTTCAAGGACTCGCTTTTTACTCGGTCCACTGTACTCCTCCGATTCTCCTTCAAGCATGGGAAGCTTTATTCCAGAGCGCTCTGCAAGTGTTTCAAGCGCCTCTCGGTAGGTAAGATTCTCCATACGCGAAACGAAGGTAATAACGCTTCCTCCCGCTCCGCATCCGAAGCAGTAGAAGCTTCTTGTATTGGGATATACCACAAATGACGGTGTTTTTTCGTTGTGGAACGGGCAAAGACCCATATACCTTGAGCCCGCTTTTTTCAGATTCACGTAGGAAGAGATAACGTCCTCTATCGGATTTTTGAATACTATCTCCTCTACTATTTCGGGCGGTATCTGTTTGATCATTGACCTATCCAGACGTGCGGTATCATCAGGTTGCTGTAGGTCTCGATCGCATATCTGTCCGTCATTCCGGATATGAAATCGCAAACACACCTTTCCTTACCGTCACGCTCCATCATGCGGATAAACATATCCGGCATCTTGTCGGGGTTGTCCAAAAAGTACTTGTAAAGCGAGCAGAGCAGCTGCTTTCCCTTTTCGGTCTCCTTTATAACGAGCGGGTTTCTGTATACCTTTTCAAACAGGAACGCCCTCAATTCGTCGGTAGCATGCTGTACGTCATCCTCCATAGCTATGTACGGATTGTCCGTGCTCGTTGTTATGACCGACGTGACCATTCTGTTTATTCTGTCGCTGTGCGTGGTTCCGAGAACGCGTTTTATGCGCTCGGGAATGTCCTCTACCGTCATAAGTCCTGCCGTGCAGGCATCGTCTATGTCGTGATTTATGTACGCGATACGGTCAGCGAACTTGACGACTATTCCCTCGAGGGTTTCGGCCATATGCTTTCCGGTATGGTTAACGATACCGTTTCTGACCTCCCACGTGAGATTAAGTCCCTGCCCCTCCTTCTCAAGCACCTCGACAACGCGAAGACTCTGATTATAGTGGGCAAAATCCTCCGAATAGCACATGCGCATCGCATCCTCTCCCGCGTGTCCGAAGGGCGTGTGTCCGAGATCGTGCCCGAGCGCTATCGATTCGCAAAGGTCCTCGTTGAGTCTGAGCGCTCTCGACATTATTCTCGCGATCTGTGAGACCTCAAGCGTGTGAGTAAGTCTCGTTCTGTAGTGGTCTCCCGCAGGAGCAAGGAAGACCTGCGTCTTATACATAAGCCGTCTGAACGACTGGCAGTGTATTATCTTGTCTCTGTCTCTTTGAAATTCGGTTCTGTTAGCACACGGAACGTAGGGATGATCGCGCCCCTTCGTGTTCTCGGTAAGAAAGGCATATTTTGACAACGCGTCGTGCTCTCGTTCAAGAAAAATATCGCATATATTACCCATAACGAACCCCCGTTTCTTCAGGCGCCGAGGCACCCCATTTTTTCTCCGCAGGCCGAAACGCTCCAGCGTCCCGCTCCCGCCTCTGTGAGCATCCGTTCAAGGCTCTCCGCCTCATCGCTTTTTACCGCGAGAGATACGGTTACCACGTCGGAATATTCGGTGCTCATCTCAAGAATGTGATACGGTAAAAGAAGTCGTGAAAGCCTCTGATGATCCGAATACGAAAGCACCAATTTATACATGGTGAAGCTCTCAAACTTCTTCACGCCCGCCGCATCTACCGCGGAGGACGCCGCCTGCGTATACGCCCTTACGAGTCCTCCCGCACCGAGAAGCGTACCGCCAAAGTATCTCGTGACCACGACACAGGCTCCGCAAAGCCCCTTCTTTTCAATCACGGAAAGGACGGGCATTCCGGCAGTTCCCTGAGGCTCTCCGTCGTCCGAATAGCGCTTTGACGTGCCGTCGGGAAGGATGTAAGCCCACACGTTGTGCCTTGCATCGTAAAACTCCTTTTTCTTTGCCTTTATGATCTCAAGTGCATCCTCCTCGGAGTCTATCGGGGCGGCATACCCGATAAATACAGATGCCTTTTCCTCGTATTCTCCCTCGCCTACAGCGGCAAGGGTAATAAATTCACCACTCATCGTCGTCATCGTCGTTTATCATTTCACGGGTCTCAAGGTATCGGGAAAGCATTCCCTTGACTCGCGTATCCACGACCGCGACCACTCTTGCTCCGTTTTCGAGATAATCCACCGATACGACCGTGGATTCGCGGTAGAGAACGTCAAGCGAGGAAAATCCGCTTGAAGGAATAAAGAACGTCTCTTCGGTACGCCCCTCCTCGACCATTTTCTGAAGCTTTTGCGCAAGGTCGTCCATTCCATTTCCGCTCTTTGCGGATATAAACACCGTATCCGTGCTGCCGTCGTTGTCTCTGATATCCGACGGATCGGCAATGTCGCACTTGTTGTACACAAGAAGAGTAGGCTTATCCGCCGCGCCGAGTGATCTCAGCGTCTCTCTCGTGACCTCAAGCTTCTCCGCGCATTCGTCATCCGAAGCGTCGCACACTATCATCAGGATATCTGCGAGAACCGCCTCATCAAGCGTGGATTTGAAAGCCTTTACGAGCTGGTGAGGAAGATTGCTTATAAATCCTACCGTGTCGGTAACAAGAACGTCCTCTCCGTTAGGAAGAGTGTACTTTCTCGTCGTCGGATCGAGGGTAGCGAAAAGCTTATCCTCGACAAGCACGCCTGCTCCGGTAAGTCGGTTGAGAAGCGTGGACTTTCCGGCGTTCGTGTATCCCACGACTGCGACTGTCGCACGCGACGACTTGTCCCTTGCCGCACGCATGGTCTTTCTCGTGCGATCAAGCTCGTCAAGAGCTTCTTCAAGAGCGTGTATCCTTCTCTTGATGTGACGTCTGTCGCTCTCAAGCTTGGATTCGCCCGGTCCTCTCGTTCCTATTCCGCCTCCGAGCCTTGACATCTCAACGCCCTTTCCGCAGAGACGCGGAGCTGAGTAACGGAGCTGAGCGAGCTCTACCTGGAGCTTTCCCTCACCCGTCACCGCATGAAGCGCAAATATGTCGAGGATGAGCATCGTTCTGTCTATTACCACAACGTCCCCGAGTGTCTCGTCAACGTTCCGTATCTGCGACGGAGAGAGTTCACAGTCGAATACGACCGTGTCCGCCTCAAGCGCCTTGCACATCTCCCCAAGTTCCTTCAGCTTTCCGCTTCCGATAACGGACGCGGCATTGGGAGATTCAAGTCGCTGAATAAGCTTTCCGACGACCTTACCGCCCGCCGTATCGGTAAGTCTTTCAAGCTCATCGAGACTGCTCTCGAAGGCTGCTTCGTCGGCGCCGTCAAGAAGCACGGCTACAAGTATTACAGAGGATTCATTCATTTCGTGACCAATCTGCATTTCGCCGCACCTCCAATTTTAAAGTCTATTCCGTAAACTGTAATAGTATCGCACACACGCGCGATAAATATACACACGATGAAAAACACCGTGTAAATGAGCGATTTCTGAATTGAAAATATGTAGCAAAACAAGGGCAACAGCGTGTTTTTTTCAACACGCTCTTGCCCGAACCGGTTAATTTAACCGTTATTTGCTGCTTGCATTGCGTCTCTTGTTGAACTTATCAACTCTTCCTCCCGCATCGACAAACTTCTGCTTGCCTGTGAAGAAGGGGTGGCACTTGGAACAAATTTCAACCTTTATGTCGCTACCGCCGTTGGGGTTTGTGGAACGTGTTGTTACGCACTCACCGCAGGCACATCTGATAGTAACTTCCTCGTACTTAGGATGGATTCCCTGTTTCATCGGTTCACACCTCACTTTACTGATTTGATACCGCATTATTATATCACGGAGCAGTTGTTTTGTCAAGAGGAAGTGCCGTTTTTTTATCATTGATTAAAATACTGTTTACAAAGAATCAACAATTTCGCGACGCAGCTTCTCTATGATTCGCTTTTCAAGTCTTGAAATATAGGACTGCGATATCCCGAGCATATCGGCAACCTCGTTCTGCGTGTATTCGCGCTCACCCGTGAAACCATACCGAAGCTCTATTATTCTACGCTCACGAGGCATAAGATTTTGCACCGCTCTGCGAATACTTTCTCTCTCCTCTCTCATTTCTATCTCGTAGAGCACGTCGTCATCGCGGTCACCGAGCACGTCCGAGAGTAACAATTCATTGCCGTCCCAATCGGTGTTCAGAGGCTCGTCAAGCGATATCTCGCATCTTGCGTTTATCTTTCTTATGTACATCAGTATCTCGTTTTCTATGCACCTTGAAGCATACGTAGCGAGCTTTATATTCTTCTCCGGCTTGAAGGTCGTGATCGCTTTTATAAGCCCTATTGTCCCTATCGAAACGAGATCCTCTATCCCCGTGCTCTTACTTTCAAACCTTTTTGCTATGTATACGACGAGTCTTAAATTATGCTCTATCAACATATTTCTCGCGCCTATATCATCCCCCGATTTTGATATACATTCCGCTTCCTCATCCTCCTCGAGAGGCGGCGGAAGAGTCAGCGGTCCGTTTACGTAATATACGCCGCCTTCCTCCTCTTCCCTCCTTATCAGCCGCCTTATCAGCTCAAAAACGTTCATATCCATCACCCCTATGCTTTATTGATATTCTTCAAATCAGATCAAGCGGAAGGATCGCTCTTCCGCCCTTAAAGTCCTTTGCAGTGCTTACCGCTATCACTGTCTTTACCTCCTTAAGCGCTCTTCCCCGTCCGTCTATCAAGACAGCTCTGTCGGGAGAAAAGCCGAAAAGTAAAGCCCCTCCCGCAACCGTTTGCACCGGTATTGCCTTGAATCGTTCGGGATGCTCAAGCATATGTATCCTTCCATCCGCGATAGCCTCCGCCGCTTCAATGCCGAGAAGATCTGCGACATCATCCTTTGATATAACGGTGCACGGCCTTCCGCCGAACGGGTCGCGAAGCTTGTTTCCGCTGTCTCTTATCACAGGAAGCGTTATTTCGGTTCCGAAGGCGATTATCCGTATTTTCTCCGCACTGTCAAGCTCCGCCTTCTTTATCAGCCTAACCGCAACGTATGCTAAAGCGCACCCGAGAGAAAGCGAAAGACAAAGCGTTGGCGATATACCTTCGCCGTAAGGATACGCGTCGCCCTCCTTTAGCCTTCCAAAAAAAGAATCAAGCACTCGGAAGGCGAGGTTCACGGTTCCGCCCACCGCCGCACTTATGAGCACGAAGCTCACGTAAGTCAAGAGCAGTCT
>JAZSLE010000036.1:0-11665 GCA_045535215.1 Eubacteriales bacterium | reverse complement strand
TAGGGATCACAAAGCATTCCTTCTTTATTTATCTGATAAAAGCCGAAATTCGTTCCGATATTGTAATTAGATGAATAATATTTTACGGCATACAGTATTTCATAAGTATCGGCATCAAGCATAATGGTTAAAAGAACGGAGCCTCCATATACACGTTCATCGTCACCACCATCATAGTAACGTTCGTCTCTTCCAACGATCAGATATATTCTATCTTTTATGATATGAACGTCGCTCAATATGTACATGCTTTCGGTGATTTCTTCCTTCAAAACAACATTCTCTTTCAGCAATTCAAGGCTCAACGAGTGACTTAATAGTCTTTCATGACCACTGTACGCCGGTATTTCGCTTTCATTTTCATAAAGCCGGTATTTATGCTCTTTAAGGTCATAATAACCGTTTGAAAGATAAAATCTGTCTCCTATTCTTCCACGATTAGGAGAATGTATTGTAAAAGGATCATTCGCATCGGTGTATTTTTCTGCAGAAATCGCTTGAATATATGCTTCGTCTTTTCCGCGATATTCGATAAAGACGAATTTGTCAGCAAATTCGACACTCTCCCCATCTAATTGATTTTCCTTTGGAACGTAGAAATGATATAGAATAACATCATCCCAAACCCATACATCCTCGGATTTGATTTCCATATTGAATTTTTTGCTTAGCTCTCTTTTGCTCATGTTCAGCGCTTTGCAAACGTTATTGAGAGAATATTCTTTATAGTCAACTCCGCCGGAAAAACTCTCAAAGTCGTGTATACCGTTAGAGGTTACAATACCATTTAAATAGCCCTCCGGAAATTCAATTATGGACGCTCCCCGAGTAGGAGTTTGGATTTTTCCCGCCCAAACAAACGATTGATCCGGTAGCTCCTTATCAATAAGTATCTCGCAAGTGTATTCAAAAGGAATATCAGCCTTTTTTGAAATCTTACACCCTGAAATAACGGGCAGACAAATTATTATCATCAAAAACAATGAAACAATTTTTTTCATAAACCCTCCGTAAAGCATTCATCTTATCGGTTACAAGTGTTTCAAACGGATCTATACGACCGTCATAAAGCTCATGGATATCCTTGGTTGATACTCTGCCGTGTTAGAAGCCTTGGCAATAGACATTCCGTTTCTATTTACCGCACAAGGCACACAAACCTTTTCACTTGATAAACCGCGCACGTGGGTTGAATGACCTCTTTGGTAAGGCTCACGGGGCATATTTATGCGGTCTCCCGATCACTCACTTCTCCCCCTCACCAACGAACGGTGGCAAGAGAAGCAGGTATCGTTCTCTATTGGATTTGGCGTCGCGCAGACAGGACAACGGACGGTGGTGTCGGTGGGCTTTGGCAGGATAATGACGTTATTCGTGCCGTAGAGGTGGAAGACGGTATCTCCCTCGCGGTAGACATCGAGCAGCCCGTGGTGACGGAAGTGGCCGCTGCATGCCTTTTTATATATCGTTTTGCCGTTTGGCTTCTCGACGAGGAGGTACACCGTATTTTTTAAGTAGAGGTGCTCCAGGGATGGCTTTACCGAGGAGGCGTTATCCGCCGTCGTTTTAACGTCGACTCGCTTTACAGTGCCGTACCACGTGGAATCGATCAGCTTATACGGTACGCCGGTAATGATAAACGGCAGGAGCAGGATACCGATATAGCAGGAGCTCTTGAACCCCTCGCGGTCGGTATTGAATATAAGGTCGCCCCAAAGGAGTATCACCGTCAGAAAGGCAGCGAGCAGGAGCACGCACAGGATGACGCGGATCAGTATCTTTTTTACGCAATAGCTCTTAAGGTCGCGCGGAACTGTCATTTTCCTGCACCTCTCTTTCCTTTCCATATGTAACGTATCACAAATCTATTATACCACACCCGTTTTAAAATGTCAACAGTGAGCGGTAGAAAACACATGATCGGACAGAACAAATCAGTTCCGGTCTATTGACAAGCCCCTACGTTTATGCTATACTATTACTGATATGCTACGGTCATCATTTCCGCGTTTTTTTGGTTTTCGTAGGGAATTTTCTATACGAACAGTCGCAAACGACCTTTTGATACCGTACAACAGCGGAATAGGCCTCGCGGCTCTTCCCGACGGACGCATACTTCTTGTATGCGATCCGACAGGAGGTGACAGGGCATAGGAAAACGAAGGCTCCGCATACTTGACCGACAGCACCTATTGGGGTGAGCGTTTACCGATATCCCTATACGTTTCCGAGGAAACGGTATGACCTTCTCGCTTCGTTCACACCTCACGACGATGAAGGGAGAATATTCCTATCCGGCAATAATCTGTGCCGCGGTAAAGCACACATCACGTATACGTGGGTTAGACGTTCGATAGAGTACACGTGCATAGAAGATATTTAATGAAAGGCAAGGCTTGGAGCTATGGTTGATTTCAAGGCAAGACGCGGGGTATACCCGACGATGATCACACCCTACAAGGACGGAAAAATAGACGAGGCGACGGTACGTGAGCTTGTTCGCTTCTATTGGGAGAGCGGTTGCGACGGTATTTTTGCCGCGTGTCAATCAAGTGAGATAATGTTCCTTTCTCCCGAGGAGAGAGCGCTTCTCGTAAGGCTTACGGTATCCGAGGCTCGTAGGCTCGCGAGCGAGGACAAGAGCAGAGAGCCCATGATGATAGTTGCTTCGGGACACGTATCCGACGGCATCACCGATCAGGAGCGCGAGCTTAAGATGATAATCGACGAGGGGCCCGACGCCCTCATACTCATAAGCAACCGCTTTGATATAGAGAACACGACGGACGAGGCATGGATACGCGACGCTGAGGCGCTCATTTCCCGTCTTCCCGAGGATATGCCTCTCGGCGTATACGAATGTCCGAAGCCGTACAAGAGGCTTCTCACCGACAAGATGCTCGAGTGGTGCATTCAGAGCGGACGCTTCTATTTTATAAAGGACACCTGCTGTGACGCAGACCTCATCGCTCACAGACTCGACGTATGCAAAGGCAGTCACCTTGAGATATTCAACGCGAACGCGCAGACACTTTTGCAGACGCTGAAGGACGGTGCATCGGGATACTGCGGAGTTATGGCAAACATTCATCCCGAGCTTTACGTTCGTCTTATGAATCTTGACCCTCAGAGCAAGGAGGCTTCCCTGCTCCAGGACTATCTCGGTCTTACGGCTATGCTTGAGTCGTTGGTATATCCCTGCTGTGCAAAGGATTTTCTCAAGCGCCACAAGGGCATTGACATTGAGATATACGCGAAAAGCGCAAACGAAAAGGACTACACTGCATACCATCGCGGATGCATAGATCAATTTGCAGAGCTCAACGAGCATTTCACGAAGCATATATGATTTGAAAGGAAGGATCGTAAAAATGAAAAAGAGAATGATAGGAAGCTACCCTGTAATAGGTATCCGTCCCACTATAGACGGAAGAAGAGGAGCGCTCAAGGTGCGCGAATCTCTTGAGGCGCAGACAATGGGAATGGCGGAAAGCGCGGCTGCGCTTTTCCGTGAAAATCTCAGATACTCGGACGGAGAGCCGGTACGCGTTATAATTGCCGACACGACGATAGGAAGAGTCGGAGAGGCGGCGGCTTGCGCGGAAAAGTTCAGGAGAGAGGGTGTTTCGATAACGCTTACGGTAACTCCCTGCTGGTGCTACGGCTCGGAGACGATGGATATGGATCCCGACACGATAAAGGGCGTATGGGGCTTTAACGGAACCGAGCGTCCCGGCGCGGTATATCTCGCATCCGTTCTCGCTGCACACGCACAGAAGGGACTTCCCGCATTCGGAATATACGGACACGACGTTCAGAACGCGGACGACACCGAGATACCCGCGGACGTACGTGAAAAGCTGCTCAGATTCGGACGGGCGGCGATCGCGGCGGCTACTATGGAGGGAAAGAGCTATCTCCAGATAGGCTCTATGTGTATGGGTATCGCAGGATCACTCATTCAGCCCGACTTCTTCGAGGATTATCTCGGAATGAGAGTCGAGTCTGTAGACGAGGTAGAGCTTCTCCGCAGGATCGACAACGAGATATACGACCACGAGCTTTACGAGAAGGCACTCGCATGGACGAAGGCAAACTGCAAGGAGGGTCTTGACAAGAATCCCGACTTCATCCGCAAGACTCCCGAGCAGAAGGAAGAGGATTTTGAGTTCACCGTAAAGTGCGCGCTCATAATACAGGATCTCATGTGCGGAAGCGACACGCTTCCCGAGGGATGTGAGGAGGAGGCCGTAGGTCACAACGCAATCGCAGCCGGCTTCCAGGGACAGCGTCTGTGGACGGATACTTATCCCAACGCAGGCTTCCCCGAGGCTATCCTCAACAGCTCGTTCGACTGGAACGGAAAGAGAGAGCCGTTCATACTTGCTACCGAGAACGACACGCTCAACGGCATCAGCATGCTCTTTATGAAGCTGCTTACAAACAAGGCCCAGCTTTTTGCAGACGTTCGTACCTTCTGGTCTGCGGATGCGGTAAAGCGTGCCGCAGACTACGATCTCAGCGGGCACGCGCTTGATGCGGGTGGATTCATCCACCTTATCAACTCGGGTGCGGCGGCGCTCGATTACAACGGAAGATCCAAAGACGAGGACGGAAACGGTACCGTTAAAGCTTGGTACGACGTAAGTGACGAGGACGTTGACGCCATGCTCAAGGCTACCGAATGGTGTGCCGCAGACACCGGATACTTCAGAGGAGGCGGATTCTCCTCAAGATTCGTTACCGAGGCGGAGATGCCCTGCACGATGATGAGATTGAACATAGTAAAGGGACTTGGTCCCGTAGTACAGCTCGTTGAGGGTTGGACGATACGCCTTCCCGACGAGGTCACCGACACTCTTTGGAAGCGCACCGACTACACTTGGCCCTGCACGTGGTTTGCTCCGCGCTGTGACGGCAAGGTAGGCTCGCCCTTCGCTACGGCATACGACGTAATGAACAACTGGGGCGCTAACCACGGTGCCATCAGCTACGGTCACATCGGAGCAGACATCATCACGCTTTGCTCCATGCTCCGCATCCCCGTTTGCATGCACAACGTACCCGAGGACAAGATATTCCGTCCAGCGTCCTGGAATGCATTCGGAATGGACAAGGAGGGTCAGGACTACCGCGCTTGTGCGGCATACGGTCCGAGACACGCAAAGTGCAAATAACAAAAAAGTCAGAAGGTAGGGGTTCTTCCCCTACCTTTTTTGATAAAGAAGCCTCCCAACGACGTGAGAGGCTCTTTTCGTTTATTTTCTTCCGTAGAGGGTGTTGAGAGCGTGGAATCTCTCCCAATTCACCTCGTTCAGCTGCTCGTTCGTGACTCGGTACGCCCAGTTACTCTGCGCGGTGCCGGGTGTATTCATTCGCGTGTCCGCTCCGTATGCAAAGATGTCCTGTATCGGGAATATGACGGTATCCGAGTGGCTTGCCATCATCGTTTTCATTATCATCTCGCATCCGTGACGCCATTCACCGCCCTCGCAGTTGCAGTAGGTGAGTACCTGCTCGCGAGTTTCGGGGTCAAGCTCCCATATGTAACCGAGAAGGGTGTTGTTGTCGTGGGTACCCGTATACGCGATGCAGTTTTTTACGTAGTTGTGCGGGAGGTGAGGGGATTCCTTATCTCCGAGGAATGCGAATTGGAATACTCTCATTCCGGGGAACTTACTGTATTTGAGGAGTCTTTCAACGCCGGGAGTGATATCTCCGAGGTCCTCGGCGATGATGAGTCGTTCGCCCGCTATCTCGCGGAGCTTATCGACGAGCGCTCTGCCGGGTCCTTTCACCCATTTACCCTCCTTCGCGCTCTTTGCGGATGCGGGAATACTCCAGAATGCCTCGATACCTCTGAAGTGGTCTATTCTGACGCCGTCAAAGATAGAGAGCATATGCGAGAGGCGCTTACCCCACCAGGCATATCCGTCCGTCTTCATCTGCTTCCAATTGTAAAGCGGGTTGCCCCAAAGCTGACCGTCCTCCGAAAAATAATCGGGAGGAACTCCCGCGACGCAGGAGGGATGTCCGTCCTCGTCAAGCAGGAACTGATCTCTGTTTGCCCAGACGTCCGCGCTGTCGAGTGCGACGTATATCGGAATATCTCCTATTATAAGTATTCCCTTTTCGTTGGCGTATTTCTTGATCTCCGACCACTGTGTAAAGAACTCATACTGTATAAACTGCCAGAGCAAAAGCTCGTCCGCATCCGGCTCGTCGACCGTCCATTCCTGCCACGGAAGCTCGTTATTTGCCTGTCTGAGCGCAAGGAATCTTGCAGCCTTACCAAGCTCATCGTTCTCCTCTATAAAGTCACGGATAACCTTTTTCTCCCCTTCTCCGAGTCTTCCCGCCGCGAGTCTGAGCAAGGGCAGACGCTCGCGCTCAAGTCTTTCATACTCGCAAAGATAGCACGAGGCTTGTCTTGCGGATTCGATCTCATCTCTTCCGAAAAGTCCCTTCTTATAGAGGGTGGGAAGGTCTATAAACAGCGGATTTCCGCCGAAGGCCGAGAAGGATTTATAAGGGGAATTGCATTCGTCCGCCATACAGAAGGGCAGGACCTGCCAATAGGTGAAACCTCCTCTTGCGAGAAGGTCCACAAATTTCTTCGCCTCGCTTCCGAACGAGCCGACAGAGTAGTCGCCGTTAAGCGACGATATATGCATAAGAACACCGCTTGCTCTTTTCATAAGTGCCTCCTTGTTTGCCGCGCACGGCTGATAAATTTCGGACCTATAGCACAGGGGAACGTCCTGATGTGCTATAGGTCAAGCTTTTTATTCCTCTATCATTATACGAATGATCTCACAGAGCCTCTGAGTAGAGCCGATGCCGAGTCTTTCGTCCGGGGAATGTATATCTATCTCATCCGGTCCTACCGAGATGATGTCCATATCGGGAATTGCATTCTTTACGAGACCGCACTCAAGACCTGCATGGAGGATAAGCCTGCTTGCGTCTCTGCCGAGCACCTTACCGAATGCCTCGCAGAAGAGGTCGCAGACGTCACTGCTTCCGGGGTAGCTCCAGCCGGGGTAACGGTTGTAGTGCTTTACGTTAGCTGCTCCTGCAAGTGCTGCGGTGAGTGATATCTCCTCCTCGCCCGAGTCAAGCTGTGCCTCGATGGGTGAGCGGGTGCTCCAGATAAGCTCTGCGTGACCGTCCTCTGCGGAAACGCTTACGATACCGAGGTTTCTCGAGAACTCAACGAGTCCGTCTATCTGTGCGCTCATTTTGATTATTCCGGTGCGTACGCCGGATGCACATCCGATGATGCGCTTTGAGAGGTCCTCGCTGAACGTCTTTGCAGACGAAGCGTCGGACACGGTAACGTTATATCCGCTGTCGCAGGGAGCAAGCTCTGCGCGGATGCACTCCGCGAGGCGCACTGCCTCTGCCTTTACTTCTTCTGTATTCTCCGCAGAAATGACTGCGCTTGCCTCTCTTGCAATGGCGTTATCCTTTCCGCCGCCGACTGCCGATGCAAGCTTTACACCGAACTTAAATGAGAGCGAGCGAAGGATGCGGAAAAGCACGGCGTTTGCGTTGTGTCTGTTTTTGTTTATGTCCTCGCCCGAATGGCCGCCTATGAGTCCCTTTACGGATATAGAGATGCATTTATCGGCAACGCCGTCTGCCTCTCCGCAGAACTCTACCGACGAGCGTACACCGCCCGCACAGCCTACGGTAACGAAGCCTTCCTCTGCGCTGTCAAGATTTATCATTCTGCGAGCGCTTATGAGAGAGTAATCAAATGCGCCTGCGCCGACAAGACCTATCTCCTCGCCCGAAGTAAAGAGGCATTCTATTCTCGGATGAGTTGTATACTCTCCGTCAAGAGCCGCGAGCATCATTGCAACCGCGACGCCGTTATCCGCGCCGAGAGTCGTTCCCTCCGCCTTGATAAAGTCGCCGTCTATGTAAAGCTTGAGTCCTTCGGTTAAGAAATCGTGGTCAACGCCTGCGTTCTTCTCGCAGACCATGTCCGTATGTCCCTGAAGGAGAACGGCGGGATCGTTCTCGCGTCCCTTTGTTGCTTCCTTTACGGCAAAGACGTTGTTCGCCGCGTCGCGCACGCAGAACAGACCTCTCTCCTTTGCGAAGCTCTCTACGTAGTCCGCTATCTTCTCCTCGTGGAGCGACATTCTCGGTATAGCGGATATCTCCTCAAAATATTTAAAAAAGCGGTTGGGAGCAAGTCCCGAGAGTACGTTTGACATTTTTATGACAGTTCCTTTCGTTTAATTACGATGCGGTATCAGAGCCTTGTGTCAGATATCTCATCTCTGAAGTGCTTCAGATTTTCAAGAGCGATGCCCGTTCCGAGCGCTACGCAGTCAAGCGGGTTCTTCGCGAGGAAGGTGTTTATTCCCGTCATACGACGTATAAGGTCGGGCAAACCGCGAAGCATGCTTCCTCCGCCCGTGAGGATGATACCGTTTTCAAAGATATCCGGAACTATCTCGGGAGGAGTGCGGACGAGGATGTCGCTTATTTTTCCTATGATGTAGCCGAGCGAGGGCGAAAGCGCATCAAGCATCTCAAACGAGGTGACCTTGACCGCCTTCGGAAGTCCCGTGTCGAGACATCTTCCCTTCGCGAGCCTTTCGGACGGCTGCTTGTGGGTATACACCCAGCCTATCGTTATCTTCATCTGCTCGGCGGTCTTTTCTCCGATGAGCAGGTGGTATTTGTTTCTTACGTATCTTGCGATATCCTCGTTGAATCGGTCGCCCGCGACCTTTATCGAGTCGGAGACGATGACCGAGCCGTTAACGATGACCGCGATATCCGTCGTACCGCCGCCGATATCGACTATCATGTGCCCTTTGGGCGAGTTGATGGGGACGCCCGCTCCGAATGCCGCCGCAAGAGGCTCCTCGATAAGATATATCTCCTTTGCGCCAGCCTGCAGTGCGGCGTCTCTTACCGCCTTCTGCTCAACGTCCGAGGTGCTGCTCGGAGTGCAGATCATAACACGGGGAGAGAGAACAAAGCCGCCGCATGCACTCTTAAGGTAGTGCTGTATCATACGGCTGGTCGGCTCGTATTCGTTCACGACTCCTCCCTTCAGAGGGCGAACGATCTGTATATTGGCGGGAGTTCTGCCTATCATGCCGTAGGCTTCCCTGCCGTATTTTATGGTCTCGCCGGTGTTTCTGTCTACGGCGAGAACACTCGGCTCGCGAATCATAACACCCTTACCGCTCACGTGAACGAGAATGGTAGCCGTACCGAGATCGATCCCGATATTTTTTCTTCCGAACATCTTTCTCCCTCTGCCGCATACGCGGCGTGATCAAATTGCAATTTATATGACAACACCGAAGCCGTTTTGCAAAAATGCACGTGTAAAAGCACGGCAAAGCGCCTTCGGAGACTTATTAAAGCACATATATAATATTATACTACATATCAATCTTTTTTTCAACAGGAGGGCAGAAAAAATATATTGAACAAATTACAAATTTATTGACAAAAATCCGTTAAGACCGTTTTTGTCGCTCCGACGGGCGAATATACCCACCTGTCAAGGTGCGAAACGTCACTCGAAATGAACTCGCGGCCACGTGACGGAGACGTGCATTTTTCAAGCACCTCTATAAGCACGAGCTTTATCTTCATCCTCTGAGGGAGGATGCTTTTTATGTAGACCGAGGCGTAGTGACCGACCGCATCGAAGGACGGGTCGTAGGGTGCGCGGATCTCGGCGAGTCCCGCGAGGTTGGGTGCCAGCTCTATAAATATGCCGTACGGCTCAACGCTTCGTATCACTCCTCTGACCGTCTGTCCCGCGGAGAACATCGCGGCGTTCTCCTCCCACGTTCCGTAAAGCTCTCGCTGTGAGACGAAGAGCCTGCCCGTATCCGCTTCAAGCTTACGCACGGCACAACGGATCCTATCCCCGACCGAAAGCCTATCCGACGGGTGCGCGATACGGGATACGGATATACCGTCGACGCTCATAAGCGCGGGGTATCCGCAGGCAACGTCAAGGAATGCGCCGAACGGCTCAAGGTGGGTAACGGTCGCGTCTATTATATCTCCCGAGCAGAGTCGGGAAACGTACTCCTCGTACGCGCGCTTCTGCGCTTCCCTTCTTGAGAGCAGAAGGCGGCCTGCATTGATACCGCGGACAGTGAAGCTTACCGGCTTTCCGACCTTCGTTATCACCGCGATGTCCTTCGTTTCTCCGCCGTCACCGTACACCGCCTCCTCGCGCGGAATGATGCCCTCGCCTATCGGTGTATGAACGTGGAGCGCCATATCCCTATCGCACAGAAACGCCTTCCCCTCGGCGATCGTTCCCTCCTCTATCGCGCGCAGGACGGAGGCGTGCGAGGAAAACAGCTCTCGGTTTTTTTCGGTTGTTATGAGTGAGCCCTCCGGCAAATATCTCTTTTCCATTTATGTTCATCCCTTCTTTTTTTATGTTTGTACTGCCGTTCTATCTATATGCAGGCAGGGCCGCGGATATGACAATCGGGAAAAAAAGGCGGGAAAGTGCGCAAAATGCGTTCCTCGCGAACGAGTTAAAACGAGGAAAACGGGCAAAAACACCCGAAAACGCGAGGAAAGTGCAAAAAAAATTGAAATAATCAAACTTTTTTTAAAAAAGTACTTGACATACGAATTGAAATGTGGTATAATATGCAGGCTGAAAAAATATATTTTATCGGAGGAATTAAAAATGTCCACATTTATGGCAAAGCCCGAGACCGTTAAGCGCGGTTGGTATGTGATAGATGCAGCAGGAAAGCCGCTCGGTAGAGTAGCTGTTAAGGCAGCTTGCATTCTTCGCGGAAAGCATCGCCCCGAGTTCACACCTCACGTAGATTGCGGAGAGTACGTTATCATAGTAAACGCTGACAAGGCTGTTCTTACAGGTAAGAAGCCCGAGCAGAAGTACTACAGACACCACTCCGGCTACATTGGCGGACTCAAGGAAGTACAGTACAAGACCCTTATGGCAAAGAAGCCCGAGCTCGCTATGCAGCTCGCAGTTAAGGGAATGCTCCCCCACAACACTATCGGAGCAAAGTCGGCAACAAGACTCAAGGTATACGCAGGCAACGAGCACAACCACGCTGCACAGCAGCCGGTTGCAGTTGAAGTCTGATTCGGGAAAGGAGTAAAAAGATGACATATACAAGTGCAAAACCCTACTTTTACGGAACGGGCAGAAGAAAGAAGTCTGTAGCCCGTGTACGCATACTCCCCGGAACAGGTGCAATCGTAGTTAACGGCAAGAGCGTTGACGAGTACTTCGGTCTCGACACACTCAAGCTCATCGTAAACCAGCCCTTCGGAGCAACTGCAACAGAGGGAAAGTTTGACGTTATCGCTACTGTAAAGGGCGGCGGACTTTCCGGTCAGGCAGGCGCTATCAGACACGGTATCTCTCGTGCACTCGTTCTTGCTGACGAGGCAAACAAGTCTGCTCTCAAGACTGCAGGCTTCCTCACAAGAGACCCTCGTATGAAGGAAAGAAAGAAGTACGGACTCAAAGGCGCACGTCGTGCTCCTCAGTTCTCCAAGAGATAATCACCCGCTTGGGATTATTTCGATATACAAAAAGCTCTGCTTCGGCAGGGCTTTTTGTTATTGTAGGGGCGTTCATTGATCGCCCACGAAGTCGGAGGCCAAGCGGTCTTAG
>JAZSLE010000228.1:0-2513 GCA_045535215.1 Eubacteriales bacterium | reverse complement strand
TCTTAACGCATATAAATATGTAGAAAGAAGCGGTAGCTCCGACACGTTCGGGACTGCCGCTCCTTCTTTTTTTGGAACTGCGCGGTACTGTATTTCACGTCGCTTTGTGGTATAATATGTACAAACGATAAGCGAAAGCATATACTGATAAAAAACACAGGAGGTACGATTTGAAGATCAAGGCAGCAACGATCGTAAGAACGGGAACGCTCGCACTCGCACTCATAAACGCGGTGATGACCATGCTCGGCGTAAACCCATTGCCCTTTTCGGATGACGAGATCTACGAGGGGCTTTCAGCTCTCGTTACCGTCGGCGCGTCGCTCTGGGCGTGGTGGGAGAACAACTCCTTCACCAAGGCGGCGATAGCAGCGGACGAGGAGTACGAAAAAATAAAGGCGTCCGAGAAAGCGGATGCCGAGTCTATGAGGTGATAAGGTGGACAACAGAACTCTTTACCTTACCGAAAACGATTGCTATAAGGAGGGAAGAAAAATGACCCCGCAGGGCATCATCCTCCATAGCACCGGAGCAAACAATCCTTACCTTTCCCGCTACGTCGCACCCGACGACGGCAGAGTAGGACCGAACCGCTACGGCAACCATTGGAACCGCCCCGGGATAGAAAAATGCCCGCACGCCTTTATAGGTAAGCTCGCGGACGGGAGGATAGCCTCCTATACCGTCCTTCCCACCAATATCTGCGCGTGGGGATGCGGAAGAGGCTCCCGCGGCTCCTACAATTACGACCCCGCATATCTCCAGATAGAGATATGCGAGGATGATATCACAAAGTACGATTGGACATATTTCAACGCCGTTATGACCGAGGCAGTCGAGCTTTGCGCGAAATGGTGTAAGGAATTCGGCATAGACGTCGGGAACGTCCTATCGCATAGGGAGGCAAGCATTCGCGGATACGCCTCGGCACACGCGGACATCGACCATTGGCTCGCAAAATTCAAGGGCTACAGCATGGATCTCATCCGTGATAAGATAAGAGCGCTTCTCGATGCAGATAAGCCGACGGACGGGAACGAACCCGACGAAAAGCCCGACGGGGATCCTGAAGCAGACACCGTAAAGCGCCTTCTCGGGATAGCGTCCGAGATAAAGGAGATCGCAGACGCTCTCGGCAAGGAAAGCAACTAAAGAAAGGAAGAAAAAATGGTACAAGGAATCATAAGAAGAGGAAGCGCGCAAAGGCACAGCTTTACTCTGCCGTTTACCACCGATATCACAACGAGAATATGGGTGACATACAGACAGGGAAGCGTCAGCGTGACAAAAAGCGAGGTCGATAGCGGAAAGGACGCCTTTTCCTTCCGTGTTTCACTCTCGCAACAGGATACTTTAAAATTTGAATCGGGCAGAGAGGTCGAGGTACAGGTAAAGGTATGCACGATACCCGGAGAGTTTCTCGTCTCCGAGACCATCCGCCTTGAATGCATGCGCGGACTTTGCGGGGAGGTGATGATATGAGCATTGAAAACGGCTTCAACGTTGAATTCTCAAACAACATAACGGTGACCCTCACCGAGACCGACGACGCGCTCTCTGCCACAAGCGAGAACGCCGTGCAGAATAAGGTCATCTGCGCCGCACTTGATAAAAAGGCGAACGTAAGCCACACGCATACCTACGACTCGACCGTCACCGCAACGAGCGAGAACGCGGTGCAGGGCAAGGCGGTGTACGCCGAGCTCGCCAAAAAGGCGGACAAGGGAGAAGCGGGCGGCGCGTCTGTTACGGTAGACTCCGCACTCTCATCCGAGAGCACGAATCCCGTGCAGAATAAGACCGTGACAAACGCCCTCTCGGGTAAGGCGGATAAAACGCATACGCATACCGCGACCGACCTTGGCGGACTCTCTGCCGTCGCCGTAAGCGGAAGCTATAACGACCTCACCGACAAGCCCGACCTTACCGAAGGCTCCGCGTCCTCAGGCATTAAGATAGAGAAGGGAAGCTATATCGGACAGGGTATGACTCAGTGGGTGCCCTGCAGCATCACCGACCCCTATTTAGTCTGCATCACCTGGGAGAACGAAGGAACCGAAAGCGTCTGCTTTACGGGTGTCTCGAATTATATGCAGTCAACGGGAAACGAGGTCTTCTATTGGGACGCGGAGGGGTTCTGCGTATCGAGCAGCTACTCGGGCGCTCCCGAGCTCGCGGATGAGGGAAAGATCTACCATTGGGTAGTCATAGGTAAGTAAGGAGGCGCGGATGACCGACCGTATCCTTTCGGAGCTTGTTCCGTTTCTGCTCGGACTTACCGTCAGCCTTATCGGCGCCGCCCTGACTGCCTTCAAAAGACAGAGCCAAAAGGCGAGATTACTTGAGGACGGAGTAAAGAGCCTGCTTCGACTCGAGATAGTCCGCGCCTACAACGAGTACGCCGAAAAGGGATACTGCCCGATATACGCTCGCGAAACGCTCACAAGGGCGTATAACGACTACCACGCCCTCGGCGGCAACGACGTCGCGACCGAGCTTTACGAAAGGATATG
>JAZSLE010000040.1:0-6802 GCA_045535215.1 Eubacteriales bacterium | reverse complement strand
TATCTCACGGCCGCCCGGCACTCACAACCGACGAAATGACCGATAAGATAATTGAAAACTTATGAGTAACATTTTTCAAAAGGAGCTTGCCCGTAGGCTCTCCTCTCTCGCAGTGTTCCGCGGTGTATTGAAGCACGATACCGTATCCGCTCTTATGGATTATCTTCGCGCGGACGGAACCGACGACAAAATATCTCTTTACGGAGAATTCGTGTCCTCTCTCCTTGTGCACGGAGGCAATCTTTCCGCACTTCTTGCGGAGCTTGCGTTTGAGAACGAAAACGTCTACGTAAGATCGGTAGCAAAAAAGGTATCTGTATCCGAGTCACTCAAAAAGAATGCGGAATCCGAGCTTAAGCTACTTACCGAAATGACAAGGCTCACCGCAGAGGATATCACTCGCGGAATAGACTACGACGGCTACCTTCCCGCTTTTGATAACGAATATACCGATATACTCGCCGAATATAACGACCGCATTCTCAATATCTCGAAATACGGCTACGGAATATTTGCGGGACATACGATGTTCAGACTTGACGGAGACGAGATAGTTCCCATAGAAGCCGCAGACGATATATCTATGGACAGATTCGTCGGATATGAGGACGAGCACCAAAAGGTCATAGATAATACTGTAGCTCTTACGGAGAATAGGCCCGCCGCCAATATCCTGCTCTTCGGAGACGCGGGTACGGGAAAATCATCTACCGTTAAGGCTGTCGCAAATATGATGAAGGATAAGGGCGTCCGACTTATAGAGCTTCGTAAGGATCAGCTTACTCTCTTGCCATACGTTATGGAAAGAATATCCGAGAATCCGCTTAAATTCATCATTTTTATAGACGACCTTTCCTTTAATAAGAATGATGACTGCTTCAGTATGCTAAAGGCGGCTCTCGAGGGCTCTGCATCCGCAAAGGCAAAGAACGCCGTAATATATGCAACGAGCAATAGACGTCATATAGTTAAGGAGACCTTTTCTGACAGAGGAGAGGACGACGTTCACAGAGCAGACACGATGCAGGAGCTTATGTCTCTCTCGGAAAGATTCGGACTTGTCGTATATTTTTCAAAGCCGTCCAAGACTTTGTATCTGGATATCGTTCACGAGCTTGCACGCCGCGCGGGACTTGATCTCGATCGCGCAGAGCTCGATATAAAGGCAGAGGCGTATGCTCTCGCAAAGGGAAACAGATCTCCACGCGCGGCAGAGCAGTTTGTTGAAAGCCTGCTTTAACCCTAATTTGTTGAAAGGAATTTTGTGATGCTTACACTTGACAGTGTTTACCGTGCGAGCCACGTGCTCAAAAATGTGGTAAGAAAAACCGACGTTATATATGCTCCGAATATCAAGGCGGGCTGCAATCTTTATCTTAAAACCGAAAACCTTCAGATCACGGGCTCGTTTAAGGTCAGAGGTGCGTACTATAAAATGTCTCGCCTTAGTGATGACGAAAAGGCAAGAGGTGTTATCGCCTGCTCTGCAGGTAACCATGCACAGGGCGTTGCCCTCGCCGCAAATAAAAACGGTATAAAGGCAGTTATTTGCCTCCCTGATGGAGCTCCCATATCAAAGGTTGAGGCTACCAAGAGCTACGGAGCCGAGGTCTGCCTCGTTGAAGGAGTATACGACGATGCCTACAATAAGGCAGTATCGCTCGCAGAGGAAAAGGGATATACCTTTATACATCCGTTTGATGACCCCGACGTTATAGCGGGTCAGGGAACTATAGCTCTTGAGCTTGAGGATCAGCTTCCCGACCTTGACGCAGTAATCGTTCCTATCGGAGGCGGCGGTCTTATCTCCGGTATAGCCTATACAATGAAAATGCTTAACCCCAATATCAAGGTGTACGGCGTTCAGGCGGCCGGCGCTCCCTCAATGCTCAAGTCTATAAAGGAAGCACACATAGAAACGCTCAGCGGTGTCGCTACCATAGCAGACGGTATCGCAGTTAAAAAGCCCGGAACCCTTACTTACGACATTTGCTCAAAATATGTTGATGAGATCGTTACTGTCACCGACGACGAGATTTCCGCGGCTATTCTCGCTCTTATGGAGCAGCATAAGCTCGTTACCGAGGGCGCCGGTGCCGTAGCAGTCGCCGCGGCTATGTTCGGAAAGATAGACCTTGACGGAAAGAAGGCGGTATGTCTCCTTTCGGGCGGAAACATCGACGTTACCATCCTCTCAAGAGTCATCACAAGAGGTCTTCTTATGTCGGGTAGAAGCTGTCAGCTTATGATAGAGCTTGTTGATAAGCCCGGTCAGCTTACAAACGTATCGAGAATAATCTCCGAGCTCGGTGGAAACGTTACTTCCGTACACCACGAAAGAGCAAACGAGGGCTCCGACGTAAACGGATGTTACCTCAGACTCGTTCTTGAAACGAGAAACTTCGAGCACATAGAGCAGATCAAAAAAGCACTTTCCGACCACGGCTTTAAAATTTTAGTATAATTATATATGGAGGCTATTATGTTAAAGAAGATATCTACCGAAAAGGCTCCCGCCGCGATAGGCCCCTACTCCCAGGCAATAGTTGCGGGAAATATGCTGTATACGTCAGGACAGATCCCGATAGTTCCCGAAAGCGGAAATGTTGAAGCTACCGACATAAAGGGTCAGACCGAGCAGGTAATGAAGAATCTCGGCGAGGTTCTTTCCGCCGCGGGTACAAGCTTTGAAAACGCCGTTAAGACGACCTGCTTCCTTGCGGATATAAATGACTTTGCCGCATTCAATGAGGTCTATGCAAAATACTTCACCTCAAAGCCTTCACGCAGCTGCGTCGCCGTAAAGGATCTCCCCAAGGCGGTTCTCGTTGAGGTCGAGGTAGTAGCGCTCATCCCGTAATTTCATTTTTAACGCAAACAATATCATATTTATCGATAACAGTTAGTAAACCGCCGATAAAACGGCGTTAATATATGACAATGTGTAAATATAAAGCCGTTTTCGATCAACTGAAAGCGGCTTTATGCTTTAAATGTTAATGTAAAGTAAATAATGCGTATACAAACGTTTGGGATGGTTGACTTTAGCACTTTAGTGTGATAAAATATATGCATTATAAAAAGGAGACGGTATGCATATGTCGGCATGCCGAATAATAATATGGATCTGCAGAAAATAAATCACGTTGACATGCTTGCAAAGGCGATACTCAGCCTTGAGACCGAGGAAGAATGCATGAAGCTTCTTGAGGATCTTCTTACGTTGACCGAAATAAAAGCTCTTGCACAAAGAATAGTGGTTGCAAAAATGCTTCGCGAGAAAAAAAGCTATAACGAGATAGTTGCACAAACGGGTGCAAGCTCAACTACGGTAAGTAGAGTTAATAGATGCTTCGTCTACGGAGACGGTGGATATGCTACCGTGCTTGAGAGAATGGAAGAAAACCAAAAATAAGACTATACCGTGCCGGAAAGGATACGACCATGACAGAAGAAAGAATAACCGAGGGGCTTTGCTCGCTTTACGAGCGTTTCGGATATAATAGATTCAAGATGAGTAAGTTTGAACAGTACGAGCTCTATCTTACAAACAAGGATTTCCTTACAAGCGAGAGAATAGTGACGTTCCCGGACGCTCACGGCAAGCTTCTTGCACTTAAACCGGACGTTACGCTTTCAATAGTAAAAAGTGCGGTGGATAAGCACTCTACGTGTGAAAAGGTATACTACGACGAAAGCGTATACCGTACCGCAAAGGGAAGCGACGAGCTCAAGGAGCTTACCCAGATAGGTGTTGAATGTATATCTCACCTTGACGATTATACCGTTTTTGAGGTCATCGCGCTCGCACATAAGAGCCTTGCGCTTATAAGCGACGATTACATCCTCGCAATATCGCATATGGGATTTATTACTGCGGCAGTGTCCGGCATCGAGGATGCTTCCGTGCAGAGAGCGGTGCTTGAGTGTATCTCCAAAAAGAACGCCCATACCCTCAGAGATATACTTAGTAATGAAGGCGTTGACGAAAAGACCTCCGAATGCCTTATGACTCTTACGGGAATGTTCGGAAAGGCGGACGAATGTATAGGAATGCTCAAGCAGATATCCGTCAACGACGATACCGATGCGGCAATACTCAAGATGGAAAAGATAACGTCTCTTCTCAAGGCGGCAGGGCTCTACGATAAGACCGTTATAGATTTCTCCATCGTAAACAATATGAATTACTATAACGGCATAACCTTCCAGGGCTTTGTCGACAGAGTAGCGCAGAGCGTCCTCTCGGGCGGCGAATACGGAAAGCTTATGAATAAATTTTCAAGCGATCTCGACGCTATAGGATTTGCCGTATATCTTGACACCATCCAGAGAATAACCACCGCCAAGAGCTACGACGCCGACGTGTTCGTTCTTTATTCTCCCGATGCGGATGCCGAAAAGCTGTACAAAAGCATTCTGACTCTTATAGAGCAGGGCTGCAGCGTACGCACGGGCACTGCTACTGTCGGAAACGTAAAATGTAAGAGAACAATGAGATTTAACGGGGAGGAGCTTGTAAATGAATAATATGATAAATATGGCGCTCCCGAAGGGAAGACTCGGCGAAAAGGTACTTGAGATATTTGAGTCTCTTGGCTACGGATGTCCCGAAATTCATGAAAAAAGCAGAAAGCTTATATTTACCAATGAGGAAACGGGTGTTTGCTATTTCTGGGTAAAGCCGTCCGACGTTGCGATATACGTAGAGCGCGGAGCCGCAGATATAGGCGTCGTCGGAAGAGACATAATCCTTGAATATTCGCCCGACGTGTACGAGCTCGCGGACCTTAAAACAGGCATCTGCAGAATGGCTGTCGCGGGTAAGAAGGACTTCTACGACGATACGACAAAGACGCTTCGCGTAGCAACGAAGTTTCCGAATATAGCTAAAGCCCACTATGAGAGCGAGGGCCGCGATATAGACATAATAAAGCTTAACGGATCTATAGAGCTTGCCCCCATACTCGGTCTCTCTGACGTTATTGTTGATATAGTGGAAACGGGAAAGACTCTGTATGAAAACGGTCTTGAAGTGCATACGAGTATCGTTGATATCAGTGCAAGACTCGTAGCAAATAAGGCAAGCTATAAATTCAAGAACGAAAAGATAACCGAAATAAGTAATGCTATCATAAAATATATAGGATGACGATATGATAAAGATTATTAAATTTTCCGACAAGATGAAGCGTGAGGACATCTTCAGCGCGGTAGAAGCGAAGCTCAACGTTTCGGATGCGGTAAGCGACATAATAGAAAATGTAAGAAAAAACGGAGACAAGGCTCTTAAGGAGTACTCCGAAAGATTCGATAAGGCGGTGCTTGACAGCATCACGGTAAGTGACGAGGAGATAGAAAAGGCCTTTGCCGCAACACCGAAAAAGCTTATTGATATACTCATAGCAGCAAAAGAAAATATATACCGCTTCCACGAGAAGCAAAAGAAGACGGGCTTCATTATGGCTGAGAAGGACGGAATAGTCCTCGGTCAGAGAGTGATACCCATAGAAAAGGTCGGTCTGTATATTCCCGGGGGAACGGCAAGCTATCCTTCAAGCGTACTTATGAACGCTATTCCCGCAAAGATAGCGGGCGTTTCGCAGATATCTATGGTCAGCCCTCCTACCTGCAACGGAAGTATTTCTCCAGCGATACTTACCGCGGCAAAGATAGCGGGCGTAGATAAGATATACAAGATAGGCGGAGCACAGGCTATAGCGGCGCTCGCATACGGAACCGAAAGCGTAGAACGCGTAGATAAGATAGTCGGTCCCGGAAACGCATTTGTAGCAGAGGCAAAAAGACAGGTGTTCGGCAGAGTAAGTATAGATATGATAGCCGGACCGAGCGAGATCCTCGTTATCGCGGACGGTACCTGCAACCCGAGATACGTTGCCGCAGATATGCTCTCTCAAGCAGAGCACGATAAGCTCGCAACGGCAGTTCTCGTTACCGACAGCGAAAAGCTCGCGTATGACGTTCAGAAGGAGCTTGAGGTACAAATACCTCTCCTTTCAAGAAGCGCAATAGCGAGAGAGTCTATAGACAATTACGGAAAGATCATTCTTGCAGATTCTATATACGACGTCGTTGACGTTGCAAACGAGATAGCTCCCGAGCATCTTGAGATATGCACCGACTCTCCCTTTGACCTTTTGCCGCGCATAAAGAATGCGGGAAGCGTTTTCCTCGGAAAGTATTGCCCCGAGCCTCTCGGAGATTACTATGCAGGACCTAACCACACTCTCCCCACAAGCGGAAGCGCAAGGTTTTCAAGTCCGTTGTCTGTAGATGACTTCGTTAAAAAGTCGGCTTACTCGTATTATACGAGAGATGCGCTTGAGAATGTGTATGAGGACGTGGCTGCCTTTGCAAACGCGGAAGGACTTACCGCACACGCAAAAAGTATGACTATAAGATTTGATGAGGAAAGCAAATGAGCAGATTTTTAAGCAAGCGTTTGAGCGGTCTTGTACCGTATACCCCGGGTGAGCAGCCGCAGGACAAAAAGTATGTAAAATTGAATACGAACGAGTCCCCATACCCTCCTTCTCCCGAGGCGCAAAGCATTATAGACGCGGGCGAGATATGTGATCTCAAGCTCTATTCGGATCCGGTATGCAAAAACGTAAGAGAAAAGCTTGCTCGACTTTTTGATGTCGATTTTGATGAAACTATAGTTACAAACGGCTCCGACGAAGCGCTTAACTTCTTCTTTATGGCGTTTTGCGACAAGGACACACCCGTCGTGTTCAACAATATCACCTACGGCTTCTACAAGGTCTTTGCCCAATCCCTG
>JAZSLE010000165.1:0-5739 GCA_045535215.1 Eubacteriales bacterium | reverse complement strand
GAGAGGCGGCGCTCAGGTTGCACTCAGAAAGGACTCTGAGGGCTACGAATTTTTCGGCGGAAGAACAAAGACCTCGCAGAAGAGAACGAGTATCCGTTCAAGAATAGAGGCCGACAGACTTATCTCGCTTATAAACGATGCGGGTAATGTTATAATTATGGGACACACGAATCCCGACTTTGACGCTATCGGTGCCTGCATAGGTCTTGCAAGACTTTCGATAGGATACGGAAAGAATACGCTTATCGTAACGAACAAGAACTGCGAAAACTTCAAGATATGCACAGCGAGATTACTCGCGAGCGATACGGACGGATATTATTCAAATCTTTTCGCAGATGCGGAGAGGGGCCTCGATTCCGTCAGATCGGACACGCTCGTTATCCTTGCCGACGTTAACTCGGTTGAAAGATGCGAAAGTCCGCAGATAGTTCGAAACTGCGAAAAGGTGGCTGTTATTGACCACCACAGAAGAGCAGGTGCTTCCACGATGGACGCGCCCGAGCTCAACTACCTCGATCCATCCGCTTCAAGTGCGTGCGAGATGGTATCCGAGATGCTTGACTATGCGCCGGTCAGAATAGACCTTAGTGCAGAGGAGGCAAACGTTATGATGTCGGGTATTATGCTTGATACACAGAATTTTGTAAAGACGGTCGGAACGAGAACCTTCTCGGCGGCTCTCTTCCTTCGTAATGCGGGAGCGAGCAACGAGGTCGCAAACACCTTCTTCCACGAGAATATGGAGGACTACTCGGTGCAGGCGAAGCTTACGGGTAACGTAAAGATCTACAGAAAGAAATATGCGATAGCGGCAAACGCGCTTGAGCCCGATGCGGATGCGAGAGTGGCTATTGCAAAGGTCGCAAACAAATTGCTGACACTTAAGGGCGCGGAGGCATCCTTCGTAGTGGCAAGAGTAGGCGACGAGATATGTATATCCGCGCGCTCGTCGGGCAGGATCAACGTACAGCTGATACTTGAGCGCATCGGAGGAGGCGGACACTTCGACGCCGCAGCAGCACAGCTTCAGGGGGAGAACATACAGTCGACTCTCATAAAGCTTCAGGAAGCGATAGACGATTACGAAAACAAGACCGCATGATAGCGGTCGAAACGGAGGAACAAATATGAAGGTTTTACTTTTGGCAGACGTAAAGGGACAGGGAAAAAAGGATCAGATCATCGAGGTATCAGACGGATACGCAAAGAATTTCCTTCTTCCGAGAAAGCTTGCCGTAGTGGCAGATAAAAGCGCGGTGAACGAGGCAAAGGGCAGAGAATCCGCAAAGCAGTATAAGCTTGACACCCAGAAGGAAGAGGCAGAGAAGCTCGCAAAGGCTATAAACGGCAAGACGGTAAACGTAATTGCACAGGGTGGAAGCGACGGAAGACTTTACGGCTCGGTCACTTCAAAGGATATTGCAGAGGCATTCAAGAAGCAGTTCGGCGTAGAGATGGATAAGAGAAAGCTTCAGCTTGACGATCCCATCAGAGCATTCGGCGTATATACGGTTGAAGCGAAGATATACAACGGTATAAGCGCGACCATCAAGGTGTCTGTTACAGGCAAATAAGATATCTTTAACAGAAAGGACAAGGGTAAATGGACGGCATTACCGAAAAGACGCTTCCGTTTTCACTTACGGCTGAGCAGAGCCTTCTCGGTTCTCTCATAATCAAGCCCGAGGCAATAAACGAGGTTGCCGATTTTATAGGGGCGTATGATTTTTACGTAAGTGAGCATTCGCAGATATATCTTGCGATACACGAGCTGTTTTCCATTAACAAAAAGATAGACTATATCACGCTCATAGATACCCTTGTAGCAAAGGGAATCCGCGATAAGTCGGGCGGTGAGGAATACGTAAGACAGCTTGTATCCTCGGTGCCTACGGCTATGAACGTAAAGGACTACGCGAAGATAGTCAAGGAAAAGAGCATGCTCAGAAGCCTTATAGAGGCGGGCGAGGAAATAGTAGAGGCGGCATACTCGCAGCAGGAGGACGTTGAGAGTATAGTCGAGCTTGCAGAGCAGAGAATATATTCGATAGCAGAGGGACGCGAGAGCAAGAACTTCGAGCCGATCGATAAGCTTATTTCCGCGGTATACAAGAAGCTTTCAGATCTTGAAAAGAACGGTATAGAGGCGCGCGGTGTAAGAACAGATTTCAGAGATCTTGATATGATGCTCGGAGGTATCGGAAACTCCGACCTCGTTTTGATAGGCGCCCGTCCCGGTATGGGTAAGACGAGCTTTGCGCTTAACATAGCCACCAACGTTGCCGCAAACAGCGATAAAAAGGTGTGCATCTTCTCACTTGAAATGTCGGGTGAGCAGCTCGTGTCGAGAATCCTTTCAAGCGAAGCTCTCATAGACAGCTATCTTCTCAGAACGGGCGGACTTCAGTACGAGGATCACAGACGTCTTGCAGAGGCGGTATCCCGCCTTGCAAAGCTTAAGATCCTTGTAGACGATACTCCCGGTATCTCGGTCACAAAGATGAAAGCAAAGCTTCGCAGAGAAAAGGACCTCGGTCTCGTTATCATAGACTATCTCCAGCTTATGCAAAGCGACAGACACATAGAAAACAGAGTTCAGGAGGTCGCGGAGATCTCAAGAGGTCTTAAAATAATGGCTAAGGAGCTTAATGTTCCCGTAGTATGCTGTGCTCAGCTCTCGCGTGGACCTGAGTCAAGAACAGTTAAAAAGCCGATGCTTTCCGACCTTCGTGATTCGGGATCTATTGAGCAGGACGCGGATACGGTAATCTTCCTTTACCGTGACGAGTACTATAAAGAGCAGAACGGAAACGATTCTCCCGAAAGTACCGGAAACGTGGCTGAGGCTATTATAGCGAAGAACAGACACGGATCTACCGGATCGGTAAAGATGGGATGGATGCCTCAGTACACGAAGTTCTTGCCGCTGAGCGATAAGGAACCGAGCTGACGATGAGTTGCCGTTTGGACAAAGAACTGATAAAGCGCTATGCCGGTAACGGTGAATGCATTGCCGTTGCGTTGTCGGGAGGAGCCGATTCGGTCTGCCTTTTGCATCTTCTTTGCGAATATGCAAGCGAGGTCGGGTACTCTTTGATCGCAGTACATGTAAATCACCACATCAGAGGCGCCGAGGCGGACAGAGATGCCGAATTTTGCCGTGAGCTTTGCAAGAGACTCGGAGTTGGATTTTTCCTTGAGCATCGCGATGTTCCGTCGTATGCAAAGGAAAGCGGACTTTCGCTTGAGGAGGCGGCAAGAAACGCGAGATACGACGCGTTTGAACGAGTTATGCGTGAAAACGACGTACACGTTATCGCAACGGCTCATAACGCAGACGATCTCGCGGAGACGCTTATAATTCGTCTTACAAGGGGAGCATCGCTTGACGGACTTACAGGCATACCGAGAGAAAGAGCACTTTCCTTCGGTACGGTGATAAGGCCGATACTCGGAACTTCTAAAAGAGAGATCATTGCATACTGCAAGGAAAATTCTCTCGATTACGTGATCGATTCCACCAATCTTTCGGACGATTACGTTCGTAACAAGATACGTAACAAGGTGATCCCCGTGCTTGAGGAGATAAATCCTTCCTTTCTCAAGACGGTACTGAACAGCACCGAGCTGCTTTATAGGGATTCGGAGTATCTCAAGAAAAAGGCGCACGAGGTATATATGCGCTCGACCGAGGACGGCTCGCTTTCTTGTAAGCGCCTTGAAAACGTGCCGGACGTCATTTTATCAAGAGTTATCGGAGCTTACTGCTCGGACAAGGGAGCATCTCCCGAGAAGAAGCATATAGACGCACTCGTTGCCGCTGTTCGCGAAAAGAGAGACACGGTGATGTCGGTGCCGAAATGCAGACGAGTAACGTTAAAGGACGCTGTTATCACCGTCGGAGACGACGTTCGCAAAAGAAGAATCGTTCCGAATTATTGCTTTGAAATACACGAGGGCGAAAACGTGTTTACGTTGCCCGAATGCAATTTGGATATCAAGGCGACCCTTCTTCCCGCAACAGAAAACGGCGTATCGGCGTTTGAAAAGGAAAAATATTCTTTAAGGCAAAGCTTAATTTACAATTTGTCAACACATAAGGCTCTTAATTTTGATACAATAAATGGAATGCTTTTTTTGAGGAACAGACGTGATGGAGATCGCATCGTTTTTTCAAATATGAGCAAAAGTGTCAGAAGACTTATGAGTGAAAAAAGGGTTCCCGAGGAGTTACGGGACGCTATCCCTTGTCTCACGGACGGCAACGAGATACTTTACGTTCCGACGGTTGCAGACGCATGGCGCTGCAGCATGAAGAACAAAAAAAGCAAACCGTACATTTTGAGCATTGAATTGAATTATAATAAAGGCGGTAAATGAAAATGGCAACGACAAAAGGATCTCTTTACGGAAATATTGACGAGTGCATAGACTACGTTCTCGTAAGTGAAGAGGAGATAGACCGTATAACGACGAGAATAGCAGCGGAGATAGATGAAAAGTATGCGAATAGCCAAAACAGATTGCTTTTGCTTTGCGTTCTTAAGGGCTCCGTCGTATTTATGGGCGACCTTATGAAGAAGATAAAAAGCCCTGTTGAGATAGACTTTATGAAGGTCTCATCGTATCATTCCTCAACCGTTTCAAGCGGTAAGGTAAACATTATGCTTGACCTTCACAGAAAGGATCTTCGCGAGCTGGATATAGTCATCGTTGAGGATATAATCGATAGCGGAAGAACTCTTTCATATCTCGTAAACTACCTCAAGCTTAACGGCGCTGCAAGCGTAAGCTGCTGCACGATGCTTGATAAGCCGTCAAGACGTGACGAGAGCCTCAAGGATTTCACTCCCGAGTTTATCGGCCTTGAGATCCCGGAAGAGTTCGTTGTCGGATACGGACTTGACTATGATGAGCAGTTCCGCGCTCTGCCGTACGTGGGTGTTCTTAAGCCCTCGGTGTACAAAAAATAAAAGAAAAATAGTTTTATACAGAAAGGCGCAGCGTTTGAGCTGTGTGGCGGTAATTTAACCTGATGAAAAGCAATTGGAAGGTCGTTCTCATATACCTTGTGCTGATAGCATTGGTGGTGTTTTCAATATACTCGATGCTTACCGGCGCAAACGAGGAGGCAAAGCCTCAGTATTCCGACGTTGTCGGATACTTTACAAACGAGCAGGTCACGTCGTTCGTTATCAGTGACGATAACATTATAACGATGCAGATAAAACTCGACGACGGGACGCAGAAGACTCTTGTGTGCGAGCTCAGAAGTCTGGATCTTTTCTACAACGATCTCGGCGATATAATTCTTGAGCAGAAGAAGGCGGGAATACTTGAGGAATACGAGTACGAGCCCTATCAGACTCTTCCTTGGTGGATACAGCTTTTGCCGTATGCATTGATCCTGTTTGTAATAATCGGACTTTTCTATTTTATCAATCATCAGATGTCCGGAGGAAAGGGTGGAAGCAAGCCCGGCTCCTTTGGAAAGAGCAAGGCGCGTATGGTGTCGGATGACAAAAACAAGGTTACCTTTGCAGACGTTGCCGGTGCAGACGAGGAAAAGGAAGAGCTTGAGGAGATCGTAGATTTTCTTAAGTCTCCCGAAAAATTCACAAAGCTCGGTGCTAAAATCCCTCACGGTGTTCTCCTTATGGGCCCTCCGGGTACAGGTAAGACGTTGCTTGCAAAAGCAGTAGCGGGAGAAGCGGGTGTTCCGTTCTTCTCGATATC
>JAZSLE010000235.1:0-3334 GCA_045535215.1 Eubacteriales bacterium | reverse complement strand
TGCCTTTGTAATACAAATGCGAAACTGGCGATAAAAGGAGGAATAAATCTATGATACAACCGATAAACACTAACGATATTAAGGAATGCGTTGATGTAATTAAAGAAAGTTTTTTAACTGTAGCCAATGAGTTTGGTTTTACAACCGAAAACGCGCCTCGTTTTACCGCCTTTGCTACAACTGAACAACGTTTATCTTGGCAATTGAATAACGAAAACAGACTTATGTATGCTTTTTTTGCTAATGGAAACATTGTTGGGTATTATTCTTTGGCGTTGCTCAAAAATAATGAATGCGAACTGAATAATTTGTGTGTGCTTCCACGATTTAGACATCAAGGCATAGGAGAAAAACTATTGTTGCATTCGATTCAATCGGCAAAAAATTTAGGATGCTTAAAAATGAATATTGGCATTGTCGAAGAGAATCAAACCTTGAAAAAATGGTATGAATCCTTTGGCTTCAAACATATCAAAACACAAAAATTCGATTTCTTTCCGTTTACCTGTGGATATATGGAACTAATTCTTTTATAAAAGACAATACCCGACAGACATTGAAATCTGTCGGGTTACTTATTTGTTTACAGTGGGGCAATTATTAAACAACTAACTATAATTTCTCCGCTAAGTGTGTACGCCCTTGCCATTCCTTTTTTGTTTTGAAAGGGAGACCGAAAAAACAGTGTATGATGTTAAAAGCCGGATGAAACGGCTATCAGACAACAGAAGAATCCGAAGGCTACAGTCGTAAAAATTTAACGTTGTAGAAGACACAAAAATAAAAAAGCGGGCTTTGACCGCTTTTTTTATTGGAATATAACTCTGAAATAGTAGTAGAACAAGTTTCCGCTTGCGTCTTTTACCTCAATTACGTGTCCCCACGTGTCGGACTCGGCTACCCATCCCGTTGACGAATACCACCATTCGGTATCTATTGAGAAAATACCGCTGGTTTCATCGTAGGCTATCGGAAGGAATAGATCGGTGTAGGATACGAGCTCCTGCTCGGGATAGTAAACGTCTACCGCCGCTATCCTTATTACCGAGCATCCCGATACGTCCTTTCCTCCGACTATTCTGAATTTTACGACATCACCCTTATTCGCACGAATGTTCACCTCAGAGGCTTTCTTTGATACTATGACCTCCTTTAGCTTTTCATTCGTGAAGGAGTCGGAAAATACGGGAGAAAGCTCCGCAACGCTTTCCGAGGGAATACTTTGAGTTTCCTCGGGCTCCCGCCCACTTGAGCAGGATGCCGCGCAGACGGTGAACAGCAAAACAGCAAGTACGAGAGCAAGCAGGGATATCAATCTTTTGAAACAGTAATTCATAGTTACCTCGCTTTGGTTTAAAATACGGGGGAATGCATCAGACACTCCCCCGCGTTGTATAAAAGCTTATGCTTCCTGTGATTTCTTATAAGCTTCAACTATCTTTGCAGCGATATTGCCGGGAACCTGCTCGTAGCCGGTAACACGGAACTCGTAGCTTCCGCGACCCTGTGTCATAGCACGGAGTGCGATAGTGTAGTCGTTCATTTCTGCCTTCGGAACAGTCGCGTCAAGAACGGTATATCCGCGCTTGGATGCAGGGTTCATGCCGAGAACGCTTCCGCGTCTCTTGTTGAGGTCGCCCATAATATCACCGACCATAGCCTCGGGAACTGTTACGTGGAGGTCGCCGACGGGCTCGAGAAGAACGGGAGCCGCAACCTTAAGACATTCCTTGTAAGCGATAGCAGCTGCCATCTTAAACGACATTTCGTTAGAGTCAACGTCGTGATAAGAACCGTCGTAGAGGTCTGCGGCAAGGTTAACTACGGGGAATCCCGCAACACCCTTCTGCATAGCGTCGAGAAGTCCCTTTTCAACTGCGGGATGGAAGTTCTTCGGAACCGATCCGCCGAACGTGGACTCTGTGAACGTAAGACCGGGATCCTCTCCGGGAGAGAATGTGATCTTAACGTGACCGTACTGACCGTGACCACCGGACTGCTTCTTGTGCTTGCCTTCTACTTGAACCTTCTTTGTGATCTTTTCTCTGTAAGCTATCTTGGGCTCATCAAGAGCAACGCTTGTCTTGAATCTGGATTCAAGCTTGGATGTGAGAACGAGGAGGTGCATCTCGCCGAGACCGTAGATGAGCATCTGCTTTGTCTCTGCATCGTTTTCATACTTGAGAGTGAGATCTTCTTCAAGAAGCTTGGAGATACCCTGGGATATCTTGTCCTCGTCTCCCTTTGCGAGAGGTCTGATAGCCTTTGCCATAAAGGGCTCTGAAAACTTTACGGGAGCATACTTGAGAGATGCGTCTGTAGAAAGCGTATCGTTTGTATTTGTGTTTGTAAGCTTAGCAAGCATACCGATATCGCCGCAGGAGAGAGAATCTACCTCTGTCTGCTTCTTACCTCTGATGGTATAGATGTGAGCGATTTTTTCGGTCGTGCCTGTTGTGGTATTTGTGAGAACGGCATCCTTTTTGAGCTCGCCCTGCATTACCTTGAAGAAGGACATCTTACCAACGAACGGGTCGGCAATAGTCTTGAATACGAATATAGCGGGCTCGCCTGCGGGATCGATCGGGAGAATATCCTCTTCACCGTCAACGACAACTGTCTCTTCCTTCTTTGCTGTGTGTCTGGGGAAGGACTCAACGATAGCGTCGAGAAGGTTGCTTATGCCCCAAAGGTTAGTAGCGGAACCGCAGATAACGGGAATGATATCGCCGTGGATGATACCCTGGTGAATAGCCTCAACAGCCTCGTCACGAGTAATCTCAACGCCGTCAAAGAACTTCTCCATAAGCTCATCGCTTGTTCCTGCGATAGCCTCGAGAAGCATATCGCGGTACTCGAGAGCCTCTTCCTTTACGTCCTCGGGAACGTCGTAGGGAGTAGCGGCACCCTTCTTGTCTGCGAAGTACTTGTAGCCCTGCATATCAACGAGGTCGAGGAACGCCTTTACGTCGCCGTCTATAACTACGGGGATGGTAAGCGGGCAGACCTTTTTACCGAATGTGGTATGAAGACCGTTAAGAACCTTACGGAATCTTGCTTCGGGATCGTCGAACTTGTTTACGAAGAAAGCCTTGGGAAGACCTGCATCGGAAGCGTACTCCCATGCGAGCTCTGTACCTACCTCAACGCCTGCCTTACCGTCAACTACGATAATAGCGCTGTCGGCAACTCTTGTAGCCTGCTTTACTTCACCGGTGAAATCGAGATATCCGGGAGCATCGATAACGTTGATCTTTATATCCTTCCAAACCATCGGTGCCATAGCGGCAGAGATGGAGAATCCTCTTTTGATCTCTTCGGGATCGTAGTCGCA
>JAZSLE010000155.1:0-2092 GCA_045535215.1 Eubacteriales bacterium | reverse complement strand
CCGACTTGATTTCCGTCCTTATCCACATCAATTGTATCGTTAAGAGATACCTCGCAGCCAAGCTTTTTTTGGCTTCTGAACAACATCAATATTTCGTTTTGAATACACTTTGCCGCATAGGTCGCAAACCGTGATCCCTTGTCTGCATTGAAGCTGTCTATAGCCTTTATAAGGCCTATCGTGCCTATTGAATTCAGGTCCTCGGGTGACGGCGCTGTGGAATAATATTTTTTTACTATGTGAGATACGAGTCTCAGATTGTGAAGTATCAGCTTTTCGCGAGCTTGGTCGTCTCCGTTTCCCGCCTTGATAAAAAGCTCGTATTCCTCGTTTGATGAGAGAACGTCGGGAAAAGAAGACGCATTTCCTACGGTAAGACCGAAGGTGAGAATGTGAGAAAACAGATACAGCATATCGTAGAGCATATACATTTACCGCCTTAAACTTATTCGGTACAGTATATGCCGCCTTGAAACCGATATTTCTTTTTAGTTTATAAAAATTGCTTGACAAAGGCAATGAAAAATGGTATAATATAATGCAGTATTATCCAACAAGGAGACGCCTATGAAATGTCCTAACTGCGGTTGCGCAGATCTTAGAGTAATCGATTCAAGACCAAGTGATAACAACACGATAAAGCGCAGAAGAGAATGCGATAAATGTAAGGCAAGATATACCACGTTTGAGACTATTGAGTCATCTCAGCTCATCGTCGTAAAGAAGGACGGAACAAAGGAGCTCTTTGATAAGTCAAAGCTTCTCTCTGGACTCCTCAAGGCGTGCCAAAAGCGCCCGGTAGACGCGGAAAAGCTTGCTAACGAAATAGAGAACGAGCTTAAAAACACGATGCAGAGCGAGGTTACTACAATACAGATAGGTGAGTGCGTAATGGACAAGCTTAAGGCTGTAGACGCGGTAGCGTACGTAAGATTTGCATCCGTATATAGAGAGTTCAAGGATATTGAGACCTTTATGCAGGAGCTTCACGGCCTCCGCGAAAAAAACTGAAAAAAGATCCCGACAGAGCCGATAGGACCCTGTCGGGATAATTTTTTGTTATTCGTCAGATGTTTACAGACGTTCCTACGAGCAGTAGCGAATGTGCCGCGGGAAGCTCAAGCTGTGCGCTCGTAAGCTTTGTTCCGCCACGTTCGGAGTGCGTGCAGGGGAGCCTCTTGATCCTTCCCGTGTGGGGATCCCAATCCTCAAGCAGCATCTCACCCGCTACCGTCATCTTTGTTGATATGTTAAGATTCGTCGTGTTAGCGATGTAGTATACGTCTATCTCGCCGTGACGCTTGTGTATGTGGCTTACAGTTCCTCCATTGGGCAGGTGGCTTGCAAGTCCGAGCATCTTAAATACGGGATATATCGTGTTGAGCGCTCCGGTAGCCTCATACTTCACCGCATCCTCAAGCTCAATATCAAAAACAACGCCGAAGCTCTCAAGCGCACTTCTCAGCGAAGCACTGTCGGTCATATTCGTTCCGTCTGCGGCAGTGAACGAGAAGTAGAGCATATATGCCATACCGCCGTTTATGTTGGTGTTGAGGCAGTAGGATCGCATGATACTGCTGTCGTCGGCATCCTTTCCGAAAATGTGAGATACAAGCTCTCTTACACGTCCGTCAAGGTTGTTTTCCGCAGTGCTCTCAATAGCGTGAGAGGGAAGAACGCCGGTTGCGATTATCTTTCCGCCGCAGTCGAAAAACTCGGCTATAAGCTCAAGGCTCCTTATGCTTATGACCTTTGTCGCAGGAAGCACGAGAATGCTGTATTTCTCCTTGTTCACAACGTTGTCAAGATAAAGACGACCGTCGTTTACGTGGCATTTTTCGTTGAGAGTATCCGGATGGAGCACCGTAACGTCGTGACCCGAATAAAGAGATATACTGTTGATAACGTTCATATAGTCGGCATCGGCGGGAGTGCTTGGATATTCGTACCCGTTGGTGTCGTAATCGTAGAAAAATACGCTGGAGTGAAGCGAGTATATCGGATAAAGCATGGCTATGTCGGAAACGTGCTTTCCACCGCGCAAAAGTACCTATATCCTTAATATACTTCTCAAAGTCGGAGGCCAAGCGGT
>JAZSLE010000038.1:0-6333 GCA_045535215.1 Eubacteriales bacterium | reverse complement strand
CTCACAGAACGACATGGCTACGATCCGACTTAGTCCGTCAATAGAAAATTCAGAAACAAGTGATCTTACTTCATTCATATCAGTTCTCCCAAAGATTAGATGGATATTCACCGGAGGCGATAAGTGCCTTTATACTGTTGTATACAGACTCCTTATCCTCAGCGTATGTAACACCGTACCAGCTTGACGTGGATTCGTATACCTTTACGGTACATTTGCCATCCTTCATCATCTCTTCAACAGCAAACGGGAGATAGTATTCCTTCTTTATCTCGCTCGGATCTGTGTTACGAAGGAAGTTTTCAAATCCCTTCGAGATATACTGGAAAACGTCGGGAGTAAAGCCCCAGCAGTTCATTGAAACTATAGTCTCAGGGGAGATAGGACGCCATGTTCCGTTATCATCCAGGAAGCGGGCACCGTCGCCGTCTCTCTCTATCTTAGTTCTTTCGGTAACACCGGTAAGCATCTTATCCTCGTTTACAAAGCACTCTCCTCTCGAAACGCATCCGTTTTCGGTAAGAGTGTTCTTAAGAACGTATCCGACCATACAGGACTCGGAAACGCCATCCTTAACTTCTGCGGTACGAAGGTGATTCGCAAGCTGCTCGAACGCCGCTCTGCCGTAAAAGTCGTCGGCATTGATAACTGCAAAATTATCGTCTACTATATGGCGTGCCGCAAGAGCAGCGTGTGCAGTTCCCCAAGGCTTCGTTCTTTCGGGATTCTGAGGATAGAAGTCCGGAATATCGTCCTGATCCTGAAATGCGTATTCGACCTTTATATTTCCTGATATTCTCTTACCTACCGTTTCAACAAATGCGTTATAATTTTCGCGCTTTATAACGAAAACCACTCTATCAAATCCGCTTTTGATAGCGTCGTAAATAGAAAAATCAATGATAAACTCTCCGTTATCGGTAATGGGTGTGATCTGCTTTAACCCGCCGAATCTCGATCCCATTCCCGCAGCCAAAACAACTAACGTCATTTAATAGTCCTCCATAAAGTGAATTTAGCGCAGTTATATCAAGCGAAACTGCTCATACACTAATATTATACCCCTTTTATGTATGAAAAGGAAGAGGTTTTTACCGAAATTAACAGTTTATTTACTTTTATTTTCGAGCTTTTTTTGCAATAGCTATTGACATGACACGAAAGATATGTTATAATAAAGTGTATCATTTAATACACTTTATTGCAAGGATGTACTCATATGGACAATAACGAAATAATCCGACGCCTTAAAGAAACGAAGCTGTTTTGTTCTCTTTCGGACGAAGACGCGGCGGCGCTTCTCACAAGCTCATCCGTATCCTCGTTAAGCTCCGGCGATGACGCATGGGGACTCGCAAAGGGACACATGGCACTCGTTCTCAAGGGAAGCGCGGACGTATATTCGGCAGACGCCGGATCAAAGGCGGTATTAAGGCGGCTTGAGCCGGGCGATCTTTTCGGGGTATCCGCTTTGTTTTCGGGCAATGCTCCCGCAAGCAAGGTAATAACTCATAGCAGAACACTTCTACTCCTCATCCCGAAGGAAGCGGTATCAAATCTTATCCACCGCAACGCCTCATTTGCCGGAGAATACATTGCGTTTCTTGAAAAGAAGATAGCGTTCCTCAGCAAAAGGATATCCTCCTTTACCGCGGGAAGCTGTGAAAAAAGGCTTGCCTCGTATCTGATATCCGCATCCGAGGAAAATGAGTTTTCGGTAAACGTTTCCTTCTCTTCTCTTGCAAAGCAGCTTGATATGGGAAGAGCGTCCTTCTACAGAGCACTCGCCATACTTGAGGAAACCGGATACGTAAGACACGACGAAAAGATGATATTCGTTACAGACCGCACATCCTTGAAAGAAAAATATGAATAACACGGAGGACATTTAAATGAAAAGGATCTTCACATTATTACTCATCACAGCTATGATGCTCACCCTTCTGGCTTCCTGTAAGCCCGAAACAGATAAAAACCTTGAGATAAACGTATCGGTTCTCAGCGGAACTACCGGAATGGGAATCGCTCCCCTCATAAAGGACACCAATGATGGCAAGGCGACTCTCAACTATAAGTTTGACATCCAGTCGGATGCTACACTCATCGCTCCCGGAATACTCAACAAAAGCGTAGACATCGCTGCAGTTCCCACAAACCTCGCGGCTACCCTCTACAACAAGACAAACGGCGGAATAAAGATCCTTGCCGCAAATACTAAGGGCGTTCTTTACGTTCTCAGCAAGGATACGTCGGTAACCTCTATAGCTGACCTCAAGGGAAAGACAGTACACGTTCCCGGTCAGGGCACAAACCCGGAATTCCTTCTCAGACACGTTCTTACCGCAAACAGTCTTGAGATAGGCAAGGACGTTAACATCGATTACACGTACAACAGCCCTGACGCTCTCACCGCAGCTCTTACGACGACAGGCGACGTTTCGTTTGCACTTCTCCCCGAGCCTAAGGTAAGCGCAGTGCAGGCAAAGGATCCCGAGGTAAAGGCAGTAATAAACCTCACGACAGAGTGGAACAAGATAAGCAACGGCTCCGAGCTTTATCAGGGTTGCGTTATCGTGAGAACCGAATTCCTCGAGGAGCATCCTAACGAGGTAGCTGAATTTCTCAAGGCGTATGAGGCGTCGGTAAACAGCGTAATAGCCGATCCCGAGACCGCGTCCGCAAAGATCGCAGAGGTAGGTATCATCCCCAACGCAAATCTTGCAAAGAAGGCTATCCCCAACTGCAACCTCTGCTTCGATACGAGCAAGGAGATGCAGAAGTCTGTAATGAGTCTCTTTGAGATACTTCACGCCCTTCAGCCCACGTCTGTTGGCGGTAAGATTCCCGGCGAAGACATCTTTGCAAACTGATATGAAAAAAGCTATCATTAAAATTTTAAAGGCGGTCATCTGCACCGCCTTTTGGCTACTCATCTGGCAACTTGCGGCGGTCTCGGTAGGAAATGAAAACATACTTCCCTCCCCGATAAGCGTCATCGCAAGACTCTGCGTGCTCATCACCGAGACCGAATTCTACTTAATATGCGCAAATTCGCTCGTCCGCGTGCTGATAGGCATCCTCCTAGGACTTTTGAGCGGTGTGCTTTGTGCGGTGCTCACATCCGCGGTCCCGATAATGGATACGCTCCTGTCTCCTATGATTTCGGTAATAAAATCGACTCCGGTAGCATCGTTTATTATTCTTGTGGTGCTCTGGATAGATAAGAACGTACTCCCCGCATTCATCACCATACTTATAGTATTCCCGCTTGCATGGGCAAACGTTTCTACCGGTATCAAAAACACCCCGAAGGAGCTTATCGAGGTGGCAAAGGTGCACAAAATGAAGCTTCCCGGAAGAATAGCACATATATATCTTCCTTCACTTATACCGTTCTTCATAGGCACGGTAAAGAGCGCTCTCGGTCTTGCATGGAAGGCAGGCATAGCGGCTGAGGTAATAGCCGTACCGCTGCTTGCTATCGGAAGCGAGATATACACTTCAAAGCAGTTTATCGAAACTACAGATCTCTTCGCGTGGACGTTGGTGACGATACTTCTCAGCGTTGCGGTAGAGGGCATCTTCGTAAAGCTTCTGTCCGACGCTTTGAAGAAATATTCATACGAAAAGGAGGAGTCGGTCAATGCTCAGAATTAACGGCTTAAGTAAGCAATTTGGCGAAAACGAAATATTCAGCGATCTTTCTCTTGATATAGAGCAGGGCTCGGTATGTGCCGTAACCTCTCCGTCCGGCTTCGGAAAAACTACCCTTTTGCGAATGATATCGGGAATAGACAAGTCGTACGAAGGCAGCATACACGGTAACGAAAGCATTTCCTACTGTCCTCAGGACCTTGCATTGCTTCCTTGGTACAGCGCATACAAAAACGTTACCGCATTTATAGGAAATGACCGCGATGCAGAGATCAAGGAAGCGTTTGAAAGAATGGGACTTGGAGATGCACTCGACAAAAAGCCTCACGAACTGTCGGGCGGAATGAAGCAAAGGATAGCACTAATACGCGCATGGCTGTCTCGTTCGGACGTTGTTTTACTTGACGAGCCCTTCAAGGGACTCGATAACGACACAAAGCTTGCGGTAATAGCATACCTCAAGGAAACGAAGGAAAAGGACAGAACGGTCATTTTCACCACGCATAACTCCGACGAGATAGAGCTTTTTGCAGACAAGACCGTTTCTCTCGCCTGATTCGTAAATCTACCGACAAATATTGATATTTTATCGGTATTTTTCTGTTTTAACGTACTAAAAGCGCCATTTTGTGCTTTCTTGCTAAAACCGCTTGAAAAAAAGATCAAATTGTGATATAATAATGCGAGGCTTTCGGGCTTCGCATTATCAATTTAAGGACGGACATTCATTATGGACGCATTAAAAGAACTCAAGTGGGGTAGCTTCGGACCGGTACATATAACCACTCTGATCATCTCGGCGGTAATAATCTTCGCAACGTACTTCATGTTAAAAAACAAAACCGAAAAGGTAAAAAAGATCGTACTTTTCCTTCTCTCGCTTTGGGGACCCGCGGCAGTAATATACAACATGGTTGTATGGGGCCCCGCAACCTCCGTAATAGAGTATCTTCCCTTCCATCTCTGCGCAATAAACGCTCTGCTTCTTCCTGTTCTCGTGCTTACAAGAAGCAATCTTCTCGGAAACCTTCTTCCGATATACAGTGTAGGAGCTCTTCTCGCTCTTATTCTTAACACATTCCAGGCAGACTTCCTTATCTTTGACCACGTATTTTTTATGTTTTGGTTACCGCACACTCTTGAGTTCGGAATACCGATACTTATGATCGCTCTCGGTTTGGTCAAGATACATCCAAAGTATATTCCCGCATGCCTCGGAATAACGGTCACGATGTATACGGCAATACACTTTATAAATCTATGGCTCAACGACTACATCGTTGCACATAACATAACCTACAGCGACGGAGAGCTTATCCGTGTAAGCTTCATGTATTCACTGTATGAGTGCGGCGGCAAGGGAAACCCGATGTTCGACCTGTTCTACAGTATAATCCCTTACGATTATTTCTATATGCTCTGCGCTATACCACTTATCGCTATAGTATATCTCCTCATGAATATGAAGTACATAACAAAAGCAGTAAAGTCGAAAAAAGAATTGAACTAAACAAAAAAACATCCGCAGGATATATCCTGCGGATGTTTTTTATTATGCGTTTTTTTGCTCTGCCCTTTTCTTTATCGCCGCTTCAATGCTTTCGTAAATATACTTTGCAAGGAATGCAAACGAAATACCGAGAACACACCCGACAATAACGTCGGTAGGATAGTGAACGAAAAGATAAAGTCTTGAAAACGCTATTATTATCGCGAGACATATAGCGGGGATACCGTATCTCTTCTTACACGTCAGCGCTATCGCGACAGCCCCCTCGAACGAGGCAAGCGTGTGTCCCGACGGGAAGGAAAAATCGCTGAGTCTTTCAACAAGAATGTTTACTCCCTCAACAAAATCGTAGGGTCTTGTTCTCGCTATCAAGGGCTTGAGCGTAAGATTTCCGACGATCAATCCCATAAGCAGTGCCATGCCCATCACAAGTCCCGTTTTTCGCGTTTTTGGGAATATGAGGCATATAACCGCCAGAACTATCCAAATCCAACCGCTGTCTGCGAGGAAGGTTATTTTGGGTAATACGAAGTCTAGAAACGGACACGTAAGGTATTCTCGAATGAACATAAGGAAGGGGATCTCGTATTGATTGAGTACGTCCATATTCTATCCTCTCATTCTATTGATTTCAACGACGCCGCCATCTTTATGCCGGTTATCTTTCCACGCATAAACAGATTTACAAACAGTGCGAACAGCATAGTTATGACTACAGAAAGGACAAAGCTGACAGGAGATATCAGTATATCGAATCTTATCATCTCCACCTTTATCTGATTCATGCAGTAAAAGTGAAGCGCTATTCCGAGCGGTATACCTACAAGCGAGCCGATAAACGTAAGAATATTGTTCTCGCGGAAGATATATTTACTGCACTCTCTCTTATAGAATCCGAGCACCTTGAGGGTAGCTATCTCTCTTACACGCTCGGTTATATTTATGTTTGTAAGGTTGTAAAGAACAACGAATGCAAGCGCACCTGCGGATATTACGACAATTAGTATGAGGTATACCATATTGTCAAGCATCGCAGCCGTTCTGTCACGGATGATATCGTTTACCGTTACCGCAACGGCAATATCCGAGGCGGAAAGCTTTGCGCCGAACTCTGCTGCCTCTATGCCGTCCTTGTGGTTTATAAGCAGGCTATTGTATTCTACCGTTCC
>JAZSLE010000213.1:0-4755 GCA_045535215.1 Eubacteriales bacterium | reverse complement strand
AAAAATAGTATAAGGGCGATCCCGATATTCGGGTTCGCCCTTATGCTTTGCGTATCATTTAAGTATCAGACAGAATAATGTGCGCGCTCACCGCCGATGTATTTCAAGCGTGTACGCGCGGCAATAAGAGCAGCTTCGCCTATCTTATTCACACTGAGTCTTACCGGAACAGCAACGTGCTTAAGGTGCATACCTATAAGCGTTCCGCCTATATCCAGTCCGGCATCTGCTTTAATGAATTCAACGGCGCAAGGAGAGCTGAATCTCTTGTATGCAGTAGTCGCAAAAGCACCTCCCGCATGCGGATGAGGAACAACGCAAACCTTGGCCCAACCGAATTTTTCAGCGCATTCGCTCTCAACTATCAAAGCACGGTTAAGATGCTCGCAGCACTGAACCGCAAGATATATTCCCTTTTCGCAAAGAATAGGATATACCGTTTCAAACAGAGCCTCTGCCGCCTCAAGACTTGAATTTTTACCGATACGTCCGCCTACCATTTCACTGGAGGAGCAACCTATAACAAGCACACTTCCCTGCTTGAGATCGGAAATTTCAATAAGCTCCGACACTGCCGCCAGAGCGTCCTCTCTTATTTTCGATATTATAACATTATCCATAAAACACTTATCCTCCGATCGGACAATAAAATCTTTCCCCCACCTTTTTCAGACGGGGGAAAGCAAGATGATTACTCTTCAACAGCCTCTTCGGTTGCTTCAACAGCCTCTTCTGCACTCTCTTCAACGAGAAGATCGCGAATAGAAAGGCTTACGTTCTGCTTCTCGGTGTTGATCTCCTTAATCTTTGCATTTACGACCTGACCAACAGAGAGGTAATCCTCTATCTTGTTGATTCTTTCGTTTGCGATCTGGGAAATTCTGATAAGTCCGTCAACACCGTCGATGATTCTTGCGAATGCGCCGAAAGGAACTATATTAACGATCTCGCAGGATACAACGTCACCCTCGTTGTAGTTGTTGGTGAATATGTACCAGGGGTTCTCTTCCTCTGTCTTGTAGCCGAGAGAGATTCTCTTCTTCTCTGCGTCGAATTCCTTAACGTATACTGTGATAACGTCGCCAACGTTTACAACTTCTGCGGGAGACTTGATGTGCTTCCAGGAAAGCTCGGAATTGTGAACCATTCCGTCAACTCCGCCGAGGTCGATGAACGCACCGTAGGATGTAAGGTTCTTAACAACACCTGTGTACTGCTTGCCCTCTTCGATCTCTGCCCAAAAAGCGTCTCTCTTTGCTCTTGCCTCTTCGCGGCTTACAACCTTGATAGAACCAACAGCTCTCTTGCCGCCGTCCTTGATCTCGATAACCTTGAACTTAACTGTCTCGCCAACAAGAGTAGCAAGATCTGCGTCCTTGGATACACCTGTCTGAGAACCGGGAACGAATACGCTTACACCGTCTGTGTTAACGATAACGCCACCCTTAACAGCGCTGATAACCTTACCTGTGAGAACGTCGCCGCTCTCTTTTGCCTGAATAACACGAATTCTGTTCTTGTCTGCGTCAACTCTCTTCTTGGAGAGGGTAGCAACACCGTCAACGTCGCTTACACGGATAACGAAAGCTTCAACTTCGTCACCTACCTTGAAGATCTCTTCAAGGTTTGCGGCCGGATCGTCACTTACTTGTTCTGCTTTAATAAATCCGGTAACCTTAGCACCAAGATCGAGCTGGATCTCTGCCTTAGTTACGGCTGTTATTGTGCCGACTACTATATCTCCTGTATTCAGAGTTTTGAACGAACTTTCAAGAAGTTCATCGAAGTTTTCTGAGTTTGTCTTAAATTCACTCATGGTTTTAAATACCTCCCTTATTATGTCTCCCGGTGTTGAAGCACCGGCGACTATTCCCACATTTCCGTGGATTATCGGAATTTGTTTTCCAAGCTCTGAAGCATCTTCAATAAAAACAGTTTTGGGACAAAACTCTTTACATATCTCGTAAAGTTTCTTTGAATTCGAACTGTTTTTTCCTCCGATCACTATCATAAAGTCACACCGCTTTGCAAGTGATGCTCCTTCAGCTTGGCGTGTTTCCGTTACACTACAAACCGTATCGTGAACAATAACGTTGGGGAATGCTCTCTTTGCCATCTCAGCACATTCGTCCCATTGCTTCTTGTTCATCGTTGTCTGCGACGCCATGACTATTTTCTTGGAATTATACGGAATAACTCCGCCATCAATAGCACTTTTCAGCTCCGCAGGTGAGGAAAATACGTATTTTTCCCCGTAAAAATAGCTCAGTATGGATACTACCTCGGGATGAGTTGCCATTCCTATAAGAACAAAGCAGGTATCATCTCCGGAGGATTTCAAAGCTATCTGTTGTATTTTCTTTACGTACGGGCAGGTGCAATCCACGTATGAAAACAACGGATTGTCACGTTTGAGAGCCTCAAGCCTTTCGGATATCTCTTTTGTAACACCGTGAGCCCTTACGAAAATTTTAATTTTTTTGTTCTTACCTTCAGCGACCAAAGTCTCTATTTCGCTTTCGTCCTTCATGACGCGAACACCGCGCTCGTCCATGCGACGGTTAAAAATATCATTGTGGATCAGCTGACCCATCGTGTATATTTCGGTATCAGAAGAGTCCTCGTTTACCGACAAGGCCAACGCCTCGCACGCCCGATTGACCCCAAAGCAAAAGCCGGAGTTCTTGGCTACCGTTATTTCGCCTATCTTACACGCCATAATTTTCGCCTAAAGAGCATATTTTGTCAAACACGTAGTCCGAAATGACCTTGTTTTTCTCGCTTGACTGCATATCCTCGGTAACCGGGATGTCGGAGTAGCGGACGGGCTCTCCTATGATTATGTAAGTGCGCTTAAACAAACCGATCTTATAATTTGCAGGCTTAATGCATATCGGCAAGAGGTCGCAACCGGACTTAGACGCGATCATTCCGACACCATTTTTTATCTGGGTGCTTCTCGGATCTACGCATGGATGTCTATGACCCTGAGGAAATATTCCCACACACTTATTTTGCTCAATAATCTGAACCGAATTCTTTATCGCACTCAATGCGCTTCCTGTTCGGTTTATGGGATACGCACCGAAGCAACGGATGAGAGAAGAAAGCAACGGTATCTTAAATAAGGATTCCTTTGCCATATATCTGGGCTGATTGTGCTTAAGCACCGCACAGATAAGAATGGGGTCAAGTGCAGAGATATGATTCGCACAGATTATGTACGGCCTATCATCCTTCGGCTCATTCTCCGGAAATACCGCTTTCGTACGGTATATAAACCTGAAAAGCCATCCGAAAAGGAATCTCAATACTTTATATCCTTTGGACATTTCAATCCTCCAGAAGCATTATTTTGTCCCCGATGATCTCTATAACACGATCAAGCGTCTGCTCAAACTTATATCCGGTGTTGTCAAGCAATACCGCATCGTCTGCAGGAACGCACGGAGCGATCTTTCTCTGAGAATCGTTTGCATCTCTCGTATTCATCTCCGAGAGAACGTCCTCGTAGGTAACGCTCTTCCCCTTTGCAATAAGCTCCTCGTATCTGCGCTTGGCACGCTCCTCGGGATTAGCGGTAAGAAATATCTTGACCTCCGCATCGGGAAGGATAACCGTTCCGATATCGCGACCGTCCATAATAACGCTTGAGGAGCTGGCGATCTTTCTTTGTGTGTCAAGCAAGAAGCTTCTCACCTGCGGGATCGCGGAAACTGCGGAAGCGTACATAGACATCTTCGGAGTTCTTATCTCGTCGGAGACTCTTTCGGAGTTCATATATATCACCTGAACACCGTTTTCATAGGAAAGATCTATCTTGAGATCCTTTATTACGTCACACACAGCGCCAACGTCAGAGGGATCTACACCTTTTCTGTCTACGAACAGTCCTACCGTACGGTAAAGAGCGCCGGTATCAACGTATACGATGCCGAGCCTTTCCGCAACAGCCTTTGCGAGAGTGCTTTTTCCCGCTCCGCCGGGACCGTCAATTGCTATACGCAACATAAAATCATTCCTCAATTCCAAGTTAATCAAAAGCCTGCATGCATAGCAGCCAAATATGCGGTAGACAACGCTATCTGGATGTTAAATCCACCCGTATAGGCGTCAACGTCTATCATTTCGCCCGCAAAATACAAGCCGTTCACTATTTTAGATCCCATTGTTTTGGGGTCTATTTCCTTTGTATCTATTCCTCCGCTCGTGACTATAGCCTCATCTATCGGCCTCGGTCTTTTAAGCGGTACAGTAAGATTCTTTATCAGCCTTACAAGTGCAAGGCGTTCTTCCTTCGTAATGGCGTTTACCTTTTTTCTCGGATCTATTCCCGAAAGCTCTGCGATAGGCGAAATAAGCTTAAGCGGAAGCAAAGCGTCAAGTGCGTTTATGAAATCCTTGTTGCGTCTTTCCGAAAAGTCGGATAGAATACGCTTGTCAAGTGTTTTTTCATCAAGCGCGGGCTTGAGATCGACCGAAAGGTATATGCCGTTATAGTCACTGCGTCTTATATAGGAAGACGCCGACAATACCGTAGGTCCGGTAATACCGAAATGTGTAAACATCATTTCACCAAAGTCTGAGTACAGCACCTTTGAAGTGCTCTTCTCGATAAAGCGGATACCTACGTTTTTAAGTGAAAGCCCCTGAAGGCGCTTACAAAGCGACCCGTATGCCTCGATAGGAACGAGAGACGGCTTTACGGGCACGAGAGTATGTCCGTGCTCGGTAGCAAGTGCGTAACCGCTTCCG
>JAZSLE010000076.1:0-11439 GCA_045535215.1 Eubacteriales bacterium | reverse complement strand
AAGGGCTGTCGCATATGCGACAGCCCTTTTCCTTTCAAAAAAAGAACGAGTCGGGAATATCTCCGACTCGTTTTATTCTTTTTAAGGTCTCACTCTATAGGATGAGTAATACACCTTACCTGCTTCTATCTCAACGCCCTTTGCCTTAAGCAGCTCGCTTACGGTAACTATCTCGTATCCGTTTTCGTTGAGCCACTGTATAAAGAGCTCTGCCGTTGCGGCAACGTTGCTTTTTCTGTCGTGCAGGAGCACTATACCACCGTCGGTTACACTTGACTTCAGTATCTCAAGGCTCTGATTAGGATCGTTATGACTCCAATCCTTCGTATCCACCGTCCAATTTATAAAAGGAAGGTCGACGCTTGCGAGCAGGTCACTACTCCACTGTCCTCCGGTCGTACGCAGGAGAGTGGGCGTCACGCCCGTATGGTTATATATTATCTCGGACGTACCGAGTATTTCGTTTCTGAAGTCGGTCACGCTCATATTCAACACGTTTGAATGCGAATATGTGTGGTTTCCGATCTCGTGTCCCGAGCTTGCCGCACGCTTCAGTGCGTTTATGGCATTCGTACGCAATATATGGGCCCCTATGACGAAGAAGGTTGCCTTTACGTTATATTTATCAAGCACGTCGAGAAGCTCATCAGTATACTGACCGTGCGGGCCGTCGTCAAAGGTGAGAGCGACGAGCTTTTTGCTTGTGTCGGGCAGGCGTGACGTTGTCTCCTCGGGGGTCGTTACTATCGGGGTAGTCGGTGTGACTGTTGTTTCCTCGGGGGTTGTCAGTACTGTGGTCTCGCCCGGTGAGGTTGGAGGCGTTTCCGTCTCTATAGGAGTTGTCGGAGTCGCCGAGGTATCTGTTGAAGGATCCTTCCCTATAGTCGTTTCGGGCGGTGTCGTCGGGAACGGCAGCATATCACTTTCCGTATCCGAAGCGACAGGAAGGTTCTTCTCATAGACGCCTACGGCAAGCACCAATATCGCTGCAACAACGAGCAAACTGATCAGTACCACTAAAAGAAGCAACTTTACCGTGTTTTTTATTTTCATACTTTTTCTTTCTTATCGTATATCAAATTCTTCGTTTCCTATCTCTGAGAGTGCGAGTCCCATCGCGTATCCGGATGCGGCTCTTCTTATAAATACTCTGTCGCGCAGTGAGGAAAACGCGTATCTTTTTACGAACGTGCGTTCCTTTGTTGAGATACCTATATATACGGTACCTACAGGATCCTTTTCTGTCCCTCCGCTCGGTCCTGCGAATCCCGTCGTGGATATTCCGACGTCGGCATTCATAAGCCTTCTGACTCCGTCCGCCATCTCTCTCGCGCATTGCTCGCTTACCGCTCCGAATTCGCTGAGAGTCGCGTCCGAAACACCAAGCACGGAAGCTTTAACGTTCTCGGTGTAAGAGCAGACGCCGCCCATATAAACGGCACTTGCGCCCGCAACATCGGTTATACGCTTTGATATGAGGCCGCCGGTACAGGATTCCGCAACGCTGAGCGTCATTTTTTTGTTGGCGAGTACCTTTACGAGAGTAGCTTCAACTGTAGGGATATCTACAGAGTACATATATTTTCCTACGCCGTACTCTCTTATCTTCTCTACCATAGCGTCGCACATTTCGGCGCCCTGCTCCTCCGTACGCGCAGATGCGGTGACTCTTATTCTCACCTCACCCTCGCCCGCATAAGGAGCGACAGTCGGGTTTTCCGAGTCCATAAGAGGTCTTATTATCTCCTCAAGGCTTGACTCTCCGATACCGGTAAAATGAAGGTTTCTGCTGAAGAAAACGCCCTTTTCGTTCGAGAATCTTTCGGAGAGGAGCGGGATAACGCTCTCATCCGTCATAGGCTCAAGCTCGCAGGGAGGGCCGGGAAGCATTACGACGGTAACCTCGCGCTGCTTATACGTCCCGTTTATCATAAGTCCGGGTGCGGTTCCACGCGGGTTATGTATAATATGCGCCCCCTTCGGAGTCATTGCCTGCTTCTCGTTTGAGGGAGGCATTGCTCTGCCTATTCTTTTGAAGTATTCGTGTATGCGCTCGGCGGTAGCGGTATCGTAGTACATCTCAAGGCCGAGATGCTCTGCAACACTTTCCTTTGTTATATCGTCGTACGTTGGACCGAGTCCGCCGCTCGTTATCAGTATATTGGATCTTGACAAAGCCTCGCCGATAGCCTGCTTAAGTCTTTGAGCATTATCTCCGACCACCGTCTGATGATACACGGGGATACCTATCTCGCTGAGCTTACGCGCGATATACGAGGCGTTTGTATTTATTATATCACCGAGAAGCAATTCTGTTCCCACACATAATATTTCCGCAGATACGTCAGTCATTGTCGTTCATCCTTTCGGGTAATACTTTGTAAATCAGCTCTCTCTTTTCCTTACCCTCCTGCACTATCATTCCGAGAGCCAGCATAAATTTAAGTGCGCAGGAGAGTGTTCGTACCGATCTTATCTTCTTTTCTTTTGCATATTCTTTTCTTGTAAATACTTCTTTTTGCGGGAGGATGGACCTGTAATCGGATACGGATCTGTACTCCTCGCAAGAGATAAGCTCTATCGGGACGCGCTCAAGTCTTGTGGAGCCTCTTTTTTTGTCTTTTGATCTTTTCCCGTCGAGATTTCTGTACTCGCATTCGGAAATATGCAAAAGTGTAAGAGTGAGACGTGGATCGGAAATATATTCGGTAAGATATATGAGTGTATCCGCGTAGTCTGCAAGCGTTCTGTGCTTGCTTGAGTGATTGGGCTTTGTCATTTCGCCGCTTTCGGGATCCACCCAGCACAGATATTTTTCCTCTGTTATCGGGAATACTACGTTTACGTTAAGCTCAGTCTGCGAAAAATAAAAATCAAGCTTTTTCTTCATAGGATACAGACTTTCCGTTTGTATCTCGTACGCGGTGTCGCCGATAAGAACGTCCGCGATGTTCTTACCGTATATTCGCACTTCGCACTCGGACGGGTCGTGGCTTATGCAGTTTTTTATCACTGCGTGAAGCATTCCCTCGTTCAGAACGCCTATACGCGTTTCCTCGTTTTTTTCGTATTTTTTTATTTCTTCATCAAATCTTATCTTGTCTATCATACCACAATATTATTCTCCACGTCACGAATTATATCATATTTAAATGCTCATGTCAAGCGGATACGTGTCGGCTTTTGTAAATTTTTATTTCCGTCAATAAAAATTGTTAGACATCAAACGAGGCTTTCGGGGAAGATTAATATTTGAGCGGATCCGAAGAGATCACGCAAATAAACGGAGAAACACGACATGATGAACACTGAACACAAAACGCGGCGTATTTTACGCTTTGCTCTCATATCACTGTCGCTTATTTTTATCGTTTTTTCATTGCTTTCGCACAATACCGTATCCGCAAGCGAGCATTCGCAGAGCGTGAAGCTTCTTTATGCGGGCGGTGTTCCGTTCGGTGTGAAATTTTTCTCTAAGGGCGTAATAATTGCCGGCTTTTGCGACGTTCAAGCGTCGGCTGAAGCAGAGAAAAATCCTGCGCTCTCGGCAGGACTTAAGATAAACGACGTAATTCTTTCGGTAAACGGAAGCGAGCCCGAAAGCTGTGAGGATTTTCTTAAGATGATCGAAGGCTCGGGCGGAGAATCTCTTACGATAAGGTATTCACGAAGGAATGAGGAAAGATCGACGTCTCTTCGTCCCGTATTTTCGGATGAGGAAGGAAAATACAAATGCGGAATGTATATAAGGCAGGGCGGTGCGGGAATAGGTACCGTCACCTATATAGATCCCGACACGCTTTCCTTCGGTGGACTTGGTCACGGAATATGCGATGCTCAATCGGGAATGGTCCTTCCGATATCTCACGGCATCGTTATGGACGTAAGGATAAGCGGTATAGTAAAGGGAAAGATAGGAACTCCGGGAGAGCTGAAGGGAGCTTTCACCTCTCCGCGCACGGGATTTGTGAGGTCTAACACCGATTGCGGAGTCTTCGGTGTATTCACTGCTCTTCCGAGAAACGTATCTCTCACGAAATATCCCATATGCACAAGGTCCGATCTTTCAGAGGGAAAGGCTTATATCCTATGCTCACTTGACGGAGACGGCGCACCCCAAAAGTACGAGATAGAAATATCATCGGTGAGAAGAGAAAGCAGAGACAACAAGAGCTTTTCGATAAAGGTGACCGATCCCGTGCTTATAGCAAAGACGGGTGGTATAGTTCAAGGGATGAGCGGCTCTCCCATCATTCAAAACGGCAAGCTGGTCGGTGCGGTAACGCATGTTATGATAAGCGACCCGACAATAGGATACGGAATATTCATTGAGAATATGTTGGAGGCGGCAGGTTAAAGCATAAGGCCCACATCGGATGGCGGTGTGGGCTTTGATATTTTGTGGGGAATCACAGCGAGCTACAGTATATATTTATTCATATGAGCGAGATCGTAGAAGCCGCACATTTGCGCTATCTCGGTCTTTGTGTAATCGGCAGACGACAGCAACTCTTTTGCCTTTGTGATACGGCATTCAAGCAAATATTGTACGGGTGATGTACCGAGCATCCTTTTGAATTTGCGGTTGAGAGTAGCCTTTGACATATGCGAGCCTGCGACAATATCGTCAAGCGTAAGCTTCTTGTCTATGCTTCCCTTGATGTATTCTATTATACGGATCATTTCCGCGTGGTCGTTATCCTCGGATACGGATCTTGTTATTCTTTCACAAAGCTCGCAGATAAACAAAAAGACGAGTGAATTTTCCTTGACGAAGCATTCCTTCTTCTCCGCCTGATGGATCTCGTTGAGTCTATCACGGATAAAGGAGAGCTCCTTACCAACGTTAAGATTACAGTTTCTTGCAGACGAGCGGCGAATATACGGCTCGATATCAAAAAGGATACTGTATCCCGGTATCTGCGCAAGCTCCTCTGCATAGCGGCTCATAAAATTACTTTTAATGAGGATGTGGTATATATCCAGCGTATCCTCAGAATAATAGCCGTGCGCGGTCTCGGGAGGTATGACGAAAACGTCTCCGACTCTTGCGGGAAGACTCGTTTCATCTATGTAGTGTCTTCCCTCACCGCTCATAATGATATTCATCTCATAAAACTGATGAGAGTGCATCTTTGACTTATAACGGTTGTGCATATACGTACAGATATACTTAAAACGAGAGGCGTCAAAATACTCACCGTCATAAAAATATTCGTTATTTTTTTCCGATTCAAGCTTTTGCGGATACACGTCAATACCCTTCCTTTGTCCACGTTTTTCCCGATTTTTGAAGAGATTGACACAATCGTATGGCGATATGCGGCTAAACGCGGTCAACAAAATCGGATTTGATTATATTTTACTCGTTTTTGAGTTGTTATTACTATCATTATATCACAATATGTGATAAAATACAAGTACAAAATTAAGAAAGGACGTAATTTTTATGCTTAAATTAAGTAAAGAACAATATCTTGATAAGCTCTATGCATGTTGGATCGGAAAGAACATAGGCGGTACCCTCGGAACACCCTACGAAGGAACATGTGATTTTTTGGACATAAAAGGCTTCGCATCACCGAGCGGAGAGCCGCTTCCCAATGATGACCTTGATCTTCAGCTCGTTTGGCTTTTCGCCATGGAAGAGGTCGGTGCAAGGAGCTTCAGCGCTAACGTCCTTGCAGAGTATTGGATGAACTGTATTCCTCCTCACTGGAATGAATACGGTGTTTGCAAAACAAACCTGTCTATAGGTCTCCTTCCTCCTATGAGCGGAGAGGTCGACAACGATCTCTGGAAGACGTCAAACGGTGCTTGGATCAGAAGTGAGATCTGGGCAGGTCTTGCTCCGGGTGCGCCCGACATTGCATTGAAGTATGCTACGATGGACGCTATGGTAGACCACGGTGTAAGCGAGGGATCCTATGCGGAGATATTCACCGCGGCTATGCAGAGCCACGCGTACATTGAAAGCGACATTCGTACGTTGATCACATCCGCACTCACAAAGATCCCCTACGACTGTCTCATAGCAAAAACGGCACGCCTCGTTATGGAATGCTATGACAACGGCGTTCCCTACAGGGAGACACGTGAAAAGGTAATTGAGCTCAACAAGGAGATGGGATGGTTCCAGGCTCCCGCTAACATCGGATTCGTTATCATCGGTCTTCTTTACGGCGAAGGCGATTTCAAGAAGTCACTTATCTGCGCAGTCAACTGCGGAGACGACACAGACTGCACGGGCGCGACAGTAGGTGCGACGCTCGGTATCATCGGCGGTACAGCTGCTATTCCTACCGATTGGAGAGAGTACGTAGGCGACAGAATCATCTTCGTTGCTATCAACGGATGCTACAAGTCGAGAATTCCGAAGACCTGTGAGGAGCTTACAAGACGAGTTGCAGCACTCGTTCCCGAGGTTATGAGGGCAAACAGAGTAAACTTTGAGTTTGCAGACGAAACGGATTATCCCGCAGAGGAGACAGCTGAGTTCAATCAACTCACAGCAGACATTCTTCTCGACCGTTCTCCCTTCTCCTTCGATCTTATAGAGTATCACACGTACTCGGTACGAGTTGAGCTTGACAAGACCCCCAGAGTAAAGCCGGGTGATGAGCGCAAGGTCACACTTACGTTTAAGTGCGATCCCAGATGCCGTACATCCAAGAAGCTTATACTTAAGCTCTACCTTCCCGAAACGTGGGAGGCAACCGATTTCGAGAGAACTATTCCTCTCGAATATCCTCAGCCCAGATTCGTTCCCGGATTTACAAAGACCACGTTTACAGTACGTGCAGGCGAAAAGCTCGAGGCTGTAAACCGCGTTCTTGTTGAGGTAACCAGCCCTTCGATTCCTTATACTGTTGTAGTACCGATAGTATTTATCGCTTAATGGCGTAAGGCATAAGAGCAAAATATAAAGGCAATACCCGACCAATCGGTCGGGTATTGCCTTTGTCGTTGCTTATACCGTCCCAAGTCGGCAGTATGCACTGAATTTTCAAATATTTTCAAAATTTTGCGCGGTAGCTATTGACAAACCGCAAATTTTGTGGCAAAATATCTATGCAAACGCAAAACGAGTAGATTTTATAAGACCACGTACGGCAGGCGGTGGCGCTCAGAAAGGATGGCCGAAGAATGAATCACGAAACAGGCGTTATTTCAAATATAGTCAGAGGGTCGCTTCACGACGGTCCGGGAGTGAGAACGGTCGTATACTTCAAGGGCTGCGGGCTTAAATGTGCCTGGTGTCACAACCCCGAAACGATATACAGCAAAAAGCAAATTTTATACGCACAAACAAAGTGTATCCGCTGCGGCAGGTGTATCGAGGTATGTCCCGAGCATCACAAGATACAAGGAAACGAGATGGTGCTTCTTCGTGACGGGTGCTTGCTTTGCGAAAAATGTGTCGAGGCTTGCCCGGCTTCTGCGCTCAGCATCTGCGGTAAACAGAATACGATTTCGGAGGTGCTTGTCGAAATAAAAAAGGATGCCCATTACTACGAGATCTCCGGCGGAGGAGTGACGTTTTCGGGTGGTGAATGCTTATTGCATCCGAAATTTGTGTCAAAGCTTGCAAAGGAATGCAAGGCGGAAGGAATAGGTACGGCTGTCGAGAGCGCATTATTTGTTCCGTGGGAGAACGTTGAAGCGGTGATGCCGCATATCGATCTGTTTTTTGCGGACCTTAAGATACCCGACTCGAAAAAACACAAACAATTTACCGGCCAAGGAAACGAATTTATAATAGAAAACATAACGCGGCTTTCAAATGCTCACAGTAACGTGATAGTTCGTATACCCGTCATTCCCGGTGTGAACGATTCGGATGAGGACGTACGCGGATTTGCAGATATAATCCGCGGCTTTGGCGAGGGCGTAAAGGGTATTGAACTTCTGAAATACAATAATCTCGCAAAATCAAAATACGACATGATAGGTGCAAGCTACACGGAATTTGCAGAATCTCCTCAAACGAACGAGGAAATGAGGGCGTTTGCTTCCCTGCTTTCTGAAAAGAGCGGAAGGCACTGTTGCTTCGTTTGATAGGCAAAAAAGCAGGAGATATCCAAATCATTGAAAAAGGATATTACACACTATACCCCGCAGGACAAGGCGTGTAAAAAGGAGTACGAACAAATCGTCCGTACTCCTTTTGTTTGGCGGCAAAAAAATCTCCCTCTGCGTGTCATCTCAAGTGAAGTCCGACCGAGATCCTTCTAGGCTAACGCCTCGCTCTGCTACGCAGTTCGACTTCGCTACGCTTCATTCAGAATGACATGTGCGGACGCAGCAAAAAACAAAGGCTAACAATAACGCTGTCCGGATCCCGCAGAAAATCAAACCTGCATTTAGTATTGAATACGTATTCATTAGCATCAATTTACGCTATTTATAACTCCCGAGAAAAGTACCGCGCCGTAACTATCGGTAATGACAAACCCGAAAGCTCTGTCAACGATATAGTCGTGGTATACCTTTTCGTAGCCCTCAAGAGGACCTGCCGCGCCTGCCATCGGCATAACGGTAACTGCCGCACCCTCGATGCCTTTATCGTTTACATCGATGCTACACTTATGGATAACGCCGTCACAAGCAAGTTGCTCATCGGTTACGTTTGAAAAATCGCATTGTTCAAAATCAAACAGATCGTTGATACCAAAATCGTTTTTGAGTATCTCGGCAAGATCACCGTCAAAGGACGCCTTGTATTCCGGGAAAAAGACTCTTGTATGATGCAGCAGCTTGTTATCCTCGTCAATATATCCGTAATCGCCGAGATTGTTGATGTTGTAAATGTTCTCCGAGGTAAATACCTCATCAAGAGTATGTCCGTCGGTGGGAACGATAAACTTTATATCAAAACCGTGATCTGTACGTGTGTAGAAGGAAGTATAGCCCTCTCCTTCGTAGATATTACCGTTAAAATAATAGCCTTGAAGCAGCTTTGTGTTAGTCACACTTCCGTCTGCGTTTTTGAAATCATAAGCCTTATCCGTAAACTTAAGTTCGTCACCGTCCTCGTTCCAAACCTCTTTGAGATAGAAGGTGTTAATGAGCGTAATCAAGGTTTCGGGTGAAAGGTCAAGGTCACTGTCGATGATACCGTGTGTTTTCTCCTTGATATAGGAGTTGATGGCTTTCTCGCCCTCACTCGTCTTAAAGTTCACGCTGAACAAGTCACAGTTAAAATTATTCGCAAGATTGTTTATACCATCTTCCTTGAGCGTGGTATTCTTGTCTACCCAAATAGAATTTGCAAGCTCCTCAAATGCAAGGATTTTCTTGTTATTCATCATATTTGTGTAGTAATACTCACGGTTGGAGAAGGCATATAGAACCTTAGTGAAATTCTTCACCTCGTCGTAGGTAACACCCACAGCGTTCAGTATCTCATCTCTTGTTTCACCGTTCGCACACTCGGTTGCAAGAGCAAGCGCCATATAGACCGATACGGGCGAGATACAAATATTTGATTGCTTATTACTGTCTGCATAGACCTCATAGGTTAGCTTGGCAGCAAAGGCATCCAATTTGTCAATGAATTCCTCATAGCCTTCTTGTTGGGAATCTGAGTGTTTGACCTCCATCGCTTTCGCAGCAAGTGCTAAAGAATAATTCTCAGGATTTACCGCGCAGGATGAAAAAGCGAGACACATTGATAAAATAAGCATTACGGATATAACTTTCTTCATAATGACCTCCTTACTAGTTTCTCGGATAATTGCAGAAATTCCTTTACGCAAAAGGGGTTCTGCTCTTCACTTATATACTCGCACTTTTTTCGAAAGAGTTGCACTTTTTGATCAAATTTTACCGTGTATCCTTTTCATCAATATTATACCCAAAAAGTCTTCTCTTGTCAAGCGCTCCTTCAAGGCTCTTTCTTGTTTTATCGGTATCAAGTGCTTTGCCTGTCGGTACCGGCGTCATAAATGTACCTATAGCCGTGGAAAGAGCGGAAATTCAAGAATAAATTGAATTTTTACGTAAAATCAAGTATAAATTGATTGACAATTCTATTAATAGTTGCTATAATAGATGTAGAAAGCAAGTATCGGAGGATTTATTATGCTTGACGCAAGTTTGATAGGAAAGAGGATCAAGGAGCTTAGAAAGCAAAGAGGAATTACGCAAAGTGAATTTGCGGAGGCGATCTACGTAAGCTTTCAGGCGGTATCCAACTGGGAAAGAGGAATAGCACCACCGGATCTTGACAACCTCGTGCGTATAGCAAATTACTTTAACGTTCTTACGGACGACATTCTTCGCAAATCGTACGACGGACTTGTTCTCGGCATTGACGGAGGAGGAACGAAGACCGAGTTTGTCGTTTCCACCGAGGACGGAAAAGTCTTAAAGCGTATCGTTTGCAGCGGTACTAACCCCAACGACATAGGTCTTCAAGGCGCTATATCCATTCTGACAAACGGCATACGCACTGCATTGACCGAATATCCGTCGATATGCTCGGTCTTCTGCGGAATAGCGGGGATCACGACGGGAGACAACCGACAAAGGATATTAGAGGCTTTATCCGAAAGCTTTCCGCCGCTCACAATAAACGCAGGCAACGATTCGTCAAATCTTTTTGCAACCGACGACACGGCAGAGATGGCGCTTATCAGCGGAACGGGATCGGTGGTGTTCGTCAAGAACAAGGAGGGTTGCTTCCGAATAGGCGGATGGGGGTATCTACTTGATCCGGGAGGAAGCGCGTACGACATAGGCAGAGACGCCTTGCGGGTCGCTCTCACCGAGGAGGATGCGGGTGAGGATCCTTGCATTATGACGAGACTGCTGAAGGAAAAGCTTGAAACGGACACCATATGGGGTATCATAAACAAGATATACTGCGGTGGAAAGCCATACATCGCATCCCTTTCGAACGTGGTATTTAACGCGTACGAGATGGAAGACGAAAAGGCGATAGCCATAGTTTCCGAGAATGCCACGCGTCTTGCAGAGCTTATCAATCTCGGAATCAAGCGTTATCATGCCACACCGCGCGTTGTAGCGGGCGGCGGAATACTTGAGAATCACTGGGATATTATGATATCGCATATCAAAAAGCATACGGACGCGGAGCTTGTTTTATGCGATCTTCCGCAGGTCTACGGTGCGTGCCGTCAGGCAGTGCGTATGCATACGGGCAAAATATCGGGTGACTTCTACAAGAACTTTAAGACTAGCTACGGAGGTGCTTTATGAAAAATGTACCCGAAACAGAAAAAAGAAATCCCTTGAGTATGAATATGGATAAGCTGAGCACACAGGATATGGCTCGGCTTGTGATCAGCGCAAATCACGAGGCGGTAAGCGCGGTCGAGCGTGCAGCCGAGAGCATCGCAAAAGCAATAGATGCGATAGCGGATGCATTTGAAAAGGGACACCGTCTCTTTTACGTGGGTGCGGGAACCTCGGGAC
>JAZSLE010000013.1:0-2765 GCA_045535215.1 Eubacteriales bacterium | reverse complement strand
AACATCCACACCATCAAGCCTCTTGACGAGGAGCTTGTAATCGCTGAGGCTAAGGCTTGCGGTGCTGTTGTTACCTGTGAGGTGCATTCCGTAATCGGCGGTCTCGGCTCGGCTGTAGCTGAGTGCCTCGCTGAAAAGTGCCCCACACCCGTACTCAAGGTCGGTGTAAACGACGAGTTCGGCAGAAGCGGCCCCGCTAAGGAGCTCGTTTCCTACTTCAAGCTTGACGGTGTGTCCATCGCGACAAAGGCGAAGGAAGCTATCACTCTCAAGAAGTAATTTAGCATTTGTTCTTCTCAGGGGGAACACCGCACAGTGTTCCCACCTGAGAAACTTTTACGTCACAGATGACGTCAAGGTCTCCCGATGTATGGCGCAAGCCGTAAATTGAAACTTCGGAGAGCCCCCGTTGCCCCACGAGCCGCCCCCTCGCCCTGAAGAAAACAGGGAAACCGAGCGCGGAAAACGAAGGCATCGAAATCCTGTCTTCAGAAATGGAAGAACCCCCCCGATCTTGCATGACGGTGACACTTTCGCCGATATGTAAAGAATACTCCGTCAGAGTATTCCGGAAAGAAGAAAAACTCTGCGGATATAACCTGGAACACGTATGTGACCTTTCCATGATGCCGGATATGCGGTGCTGATACCGGCTGTTGCATGAATCGGATATTGTTAAATAAACTGCTATTGTATGATTTTGTTTGGAGGACACATATAAAATGAGTTCAGGTGATATAACCACAATAATATTTATGGCGTTTCTCGTGATAATGTCGGCGTATTTTTCCGCCACGGAAACTGCTTTTTCAACGATCAATAAGACGAGGCTGAAGACCCTTGCCGATAAGGGCGACAAAAAGGCGGAGCGTGTTTTGAAGCTTGCCGATGATTACGACAGCCTGCTTTCCACCATTCTGGTAGGAAATAATATAGTAAATATTGCGCTTTCATCCGTTGCGACACTGTTTTTTATCGGTATTCTTAAGGATCAGCGTACCGCGGCGACGGTGTCGACTGCTGTTATTACCGCGACGGTACTTATTTTCGGAGAAATATCTCCCAAGAGCCTTGCAAAGGAATCGCCCGAAAGGTTTGCATATTTCTCAGCTCCCATAATAACAATGTTCCGTTGGATACTTACTCCCGTGAATTTCCTATTCGGTCTTTGGAAGAAACTTCTCTCGAAGATATTCAAGACCTCGGAGGAGAAGGGTATGACCTCGGATGAGTTTATGACTCTTATCGACGAGGTAGAGGAAGGCGGAGATATTGACAGTGAGGAGGGCGACCTTCTCAGAAGTGCCGTTGAGTTCAACGACAGAGATGCGGAGGATATATTGACTCCCCGAGTGGACGTGGTCGGCGTTGAGGATGACACTCCCATGGAGGAGATCGCATCCGTTTTCACCGCAACGGGATTTTCACGCTTGCCCGTGTACCGCGATTCTCTTGACGATATCGTCGGTGTGGTCCATCAGAAGGATTTCTACAACGGAGCCAGCATAACTGATAAGCCTCTCGGCGATATAATGAAGACACCCGTGTACGTCGTACCCAATATGAAGATACGTGATATACTCAAGTGCCTGCAGCAGGCAAAATCTCATATAGCGGTAGTAACCGACGAATACGGCGGGACGCTCGGTATTGTCACGATGGAGGATATCTTAGAGGAGCTCGTCGGAGATATCTGGGATGAGCACGATGAGATTATCGAAGAATTTACAAAGCTTTCCGATGATACTTACCGTATTAAATGTACTGCCGATCTTGATGAGATGTTTGAGCTTTTTGAGATCGAGGAGGACGAGGAATACGATTATACAACGGTAAGCGGATGGGTTATGGAGCAGATCGGCAGAGTGCCCGTAATAGGTGACACTTTTGAGTCGGACGGACTCGGTGTGCTTGTAACCGACTCTGACGAAAAGCGAGTGCTCGAGATCGAAGTCAAGCTTCTTCCGAAGGCGGATGACGAGGATGACGGGGACGAGGACTGATCCCGATAAATAAAAGAGAAAACAGCCTGACGGTATGATATAATCCCCTCAAAGTAGTCTCGAAAACTTTTTGTTTTTTCAAGTGTCTACTCTAAGGGGATTATATCAAATTATCCCGTCGGGCTGTTTGTGTTATATACAAAAACCACCGGAGCTGCCTGTGACAAAAGCTTCGGATATGAGCAGGAGAAAATATTAAGTGAAAAGAGAAAAGAGAAAAAAGAAAAATCCTCGGAAATACTTCCGAGGATTTTTTTGACCCGTGGGGGAATCGAACCCCCGTTTCCAGCGTGAGAGGCTAGCGTCTTGACCGCTTGACCAACGGGCCTCGTTCAAGGCTCGTTTATTATATCACACTTTTTTTTGTTTTGCAATACCTAAATTGAATTTTTTTAAGATTTTTTTGAACTTTTTTCGCTTTTTTTTACACTCTATAGACTTTAAGAAGGAAATATGGTAAAATACAAGCATACAGCATTTCAAAAGAGGTGTACGAAATTGAAAGAGCGTAAGAAAAAATCAAAGAAAACGGCGGGCGACGTTGTCATTTCCGCTTTGATCTTTATTTTTGCTGCAATATTTATTTTCTCATTATATAAAACGGTATCGGGTATATATAATTATAAAAAGGCGGATAAGGTGTATGCCGACCTTCGCGACAGCTTCGTTATGGTGAATACGGATTATCCTCCGAATCCGATGCCGCCGTCGGTGGATAAGCGCCCCACCGCGGACGACTCACCGCAGACGGATGCGGTGCCT
>JAZSLE010000088.1:0-4237 GCA_045535215.1 Eubacteriales bacterium | reverse complement strand
GCCATAGCCTTTTCGATTATCATCTTGCCTGCCGCAGGATTTTCCTCAAGGAATTCATCGAGCTTCTGGCTGACTATCTTATCTACAAGACGGCGCATCTCACTATTTCCGAGCTTAGCCTTTGTCTGGCTCTCAAACTGCGCGTCGGTGAGCTTAACTGAAATGATTGCTACAAGGCCCTCTCTTACGTCATCACCCGAGAGTCCCTTATCATCACCCTTGATTGCGCCTATTTTTCTCGCGTAATCGTTCATTACCTTGGTGAGCGCGTTTTTGAAGCCTGTTTCGTGAGTACCGCCCTCAATTGTAGCCATATTATTGGCAAAGGAAATGATGTTTTCGTTATAGCTGTCGTTATATTGCATAGCAACCTCGGCGATAGAGCCGTTTTCTTCACCGCGCATGTATATTACCTGCGGATGAACGGGGTTGCCTCTCTTTTCGTTATTAAGATATTCTACGAATGATACTATACCGCCCTCGTAGTGGAGCACCTGCTCCTGCTCAATGCCGGGACGCTCGTCGCGGAGTATTATCTTTACACCTGCGTTGAGGAAGGATTGCTCTCTCATTCTCGTGAGAAGGGTATTGAACTCAAACACCGTCTCCTCAAATATCGTAGCATCGGGCTTGAATCTTACGTACAGACCGTGTTTTCCGTCGGAATCGCCCTCGCACTTAAAGGGCCTTGCAACAGCACCCTTTTCAAATCTCTCGGTATATCTCTTTCCGTCGCGGCAGTTTTCTACCTCAACCCACTCGGACAGTGCATTAACAACCGATGCGCCAACTCCGTGCAGACCGCCTGCAATTTTATACCCCTCACCGCCGAATTTACCGCCTGCGTGCAATACGGTATATACTACCTCAAGTGTAGGCAGACCAAGCTTTTCATTCATACCTGCGGGAATACCGCGTCCGTCATCCTGTACGGATACACTGTTATCCTCGTGTATAGTCACAGTGATAGAATCACACTCACCTGCCAGAGCCTCGTCTATAGAGTTGTCTACTATCTCGTATACAAGATGATGCAGACCTCTGATAGAGGTAGTGCCTATATACATACCCGGTCTTTTTCTTACAGCCTCAAGTCCCTCGAGGACCTGTATTTGACTGTCGTCATAGCCTCTCTTTTCGTTTTCCATTTTTATAACCATCCCTTATTCTTCCATAATTCCGCTGTCCAGCCTTACCTTAAGGCCTGCGGTGGATATTCGTGAGAGTCGCACTCTCGTGTCCTTATTTTCATCGAGGAGTAAAAATGCTCTCGGCAGGTCACTGTCAAAATAGGTTACCCTGCCTTTTTTCTGACTTTTATTTATAAAGTCCTTAGTTATTTTTGACACGGTAGCCGTATCGAGGTCAAATATCCCTATGATATCCTTTCTCTTTACGCTTTTGCCGTTACCTATGTGCAGATACATATTCGCCGTCCTTGATTTCTATCAGATTATTTGTCAGCGGCTTCATTTCCTCGCACTCGCACGCGGTTATCACCGTCTGCTTGTCAGTGAGGCTGTCAAGCACAAATTTCCGTCTTTGCTCGTCAAGCTCACTTAACACCTCATCGAGCAGAAAAACGGGATATTCTCCGTACAGGTCGTTTATTACCTCGCCCTCCGCAAGCTTCATCGACAGAACTATTGAACGTTGCTGTCCCTGGGATGCAAAGCTTCTTGCAGGCTGACCGTTAATATTCACCGTAATATCATCTCTTTGAGGGCCGTAGAGCGACGTGCCCACTATTTTTTCTTTTTCCTGCGAGCGCGTGAGTATATCGAGATATTGCTCAAATATCGCGTCGCGGCTCTCTGACGGCACTTCAATATCGGATTTATAATCAAGAGTAAATATTTCCTTACCGTCAGATATTTTAAGTCCGTTTTCCTTAACGTATACCTCCAGCTTTTTTAGGTATTCAGCCCGTGATACGTACACGTAGGATGCGTATTCCGCCATAGATTTTGACCACGCATACAATTCACCGTCATCGGTGTACATTCCGCGTGAGGCATTTTTTAAGAGCGCATTTCTGTTCTCAAGTGCGGTATTAAACCTCGCATAATCACTGATATACGTCGTGTAGCATTGCGCAGCCGCTACGTTAAGAAACGCACGTCTTTCCTCCGGTCCGCCCTTTACAAGAGAGAGATTGTCGGGATGAAACAGTATAGCCTTAAAGCCGTCTATCATCTCGTGCACACTCTTGATTGGGTAACCGTTTTTTCTCCTGCGTTTTTCTCTGCCGAAATTGGCGTATTCCAGGGTATTATCTCCGTTTTTATCTCCGTACTCTATAGATACACGGAAGCCCTCTGTGCCTTGCTTTATCATATCCTTCTCCTGCGAGGTTCTGAACGAGCGTCCGCGCGAGAAAAGGTAAATTCCTTCAATTACGTTTGTTTTGCCGAGAGCGTTGCCGCCGTATATCAGATTGACTCCGTCGGTAAAGCGTATGTCACACCGTGATATATTTCGGAAATTCTCGGCAGCAAATCTTTTTATTTCCATTTACTGCACAAAAAGAATGAATTTATCAGTTAGCGTAATCCATTCTTACAGGAACGATAAGATAGAAGTAGCTGAACTTGTCGTCCTCCTCAACCGCCTGTATGGTTATAGGCTGATTGGGGTCTCTGAGCTTGATACAGATGTTCTCGCCCTCCGCAACCTTAACAGCATCTATGAGATAGCGGCAGTTGAAGCCGATTTCTATATCCTCACCCTCGTGAACACAGTCCATCTCATCGTTTACACATCCGTTTACGGATGATGATGTGAGTGAGAGGTACTGGTCGGCAATGCATACCTTTACGTAGCTCTTGCCACTGCCCTGTATCTTCTCCTCGGCAATGATGTTTGCTCTTTCAAGACCTGAGAGAAGTCTTTCTCTGTCTATGCTTACAATTATGCTGTTGTCCTTGGGAATCATTCTGTTATAGTCGATATACTCGCTGTCTATGGTTCTGGTGAAGAATATCACGTCCCCCTTATTGACGATAGCGTGCTTTCTTGAGAGATAGAACTTTACGTCCTCCTCCCCGCCGTCGCCGAGTATTTTAGACATCTCACCGAGAGCGTGTCCCGGTATAATGAATGAATAATCTATTATCTCACTGCTTGAAAGAGAGGATATGTCGCACAGAATCTTACACTTTGAGAGTCTGAAGCTATCGCAGGAAACAACCTCCATTCCCTCGGAGAAAATCTTGAAGTACGCTCCGCAGAGCATAGGTCTTTTATCCTGGTCAGCAATAGAGTGTACTACCTTGCTTATCATCTTTTTAAGCACGTCCGCAGAAACGGTGAAGCCTCTGTCGGTGATAAGATCGGGAAGATTGGGGAAGTCCTCGCCCTTGAGCGCAAACATAGAGAATGATGCCTTTCCGCTCGAAATCTCACAGTTGAGCTTATCGTTTATATCAATTACTATGTCGTCATCGGGAAGCACGCGCACAGTCTGATAAAGACGCTGCGCATTTATTATAAATCTGCCGCTTCTCTCTACGTCAACCGCATCGATAACCGCGCGGAAGCCCTTGTTCATATCATAGGTAGATATCTGTATTTTTCCGTTATCCAGAGTTTCGATGAGCACGCCCTCAATGGCGGTAATGGTGTTCTTACTCGAAACCGTTCCCATAGCAGGGGTGAGAACCTTCATAAAATCGGATTTACGTACTGTAAATTTCATATACTTTTCTCTCTTTCAAATTGAATAAATTTACGTATTCGCGGCGGCTTCAGACGGCAAGCTCCGCCTTGTTTGCCTCTCTGCGAACGAAGTGAGTTAATGAATTATTTTTCCTTTATGGTTGTAGTTGTTGTTGTATTAATGGCGTTTGAAATGTGGAAAACTCAAAAAACGTAGACGCTGTCTGGTTTTTTCTCACTTTTTTTCTCAACATTTTCATCTGTTTTTTCTGTTGAGGCTTGTGTTGACTGTAATCAACATAATTATCAACAGGTTAGGAACAGCTTATCAACGCGGATTTTCCAACATTTCAACACAGGTATGTGGAAAACTTTTTCAAGAAATTCACTCTTACTGTCCCTTTATTTCCTTTATGAGCCTGTTTATCTCGGCCTCGTAGTTGTTTATGGTCTTTATACTCTTTTCAACCTTATCGACCGATGAGATTACCGTTGAGTGATCTCTGCCGAATATCGCGCCGATCTCCTTCAGCTTCAATTCGGTGAGCTGTTTTATAAGGTAAAGTCGGATCGTAGCCAT
>JAZSLE010000147.1:0-6160 GCA_045535215.1 Eubacteriales bacterium | reverse complement strand
GCTTTTGGAGGCAGATGCTAACGGTATGAACTACGTAAACGAGTCAACGGGTCAGAGCCTCTCGGTTACCAGTGCATACAGAAGCTACGAGTACCAGGCACAACGATTGGCAGAAGAGACTGCCAATTATGGCTCCGAGGAGTTAGCTCTTCAAGTCGTTCAGTATCCCGGTGCCAGTGAACATCAAAGCGGTCTATGCTGTGATATGCACAATATGTCCAGCGCCGTAACAGCTTTTGAGGATCAGGATGCAGCAAAATGGCTTGCTGAAAACTGTCATAAATTCGGCTTCATCTTAAGGTATCCCAAAGACAAGACAGGCATTACAGGGATCAGCTTTGAGCCCTGGCACTTCAGATACGTCGGCAGATATCACGCAACGAAAATGTATGAACTTGATATGTGCCTTGAAGAATACTGGGCATATCACGGCAAATAACTCTCTTTTTCGTTAAAACCCACAAACAAATGCTCAAGCTGATGTCAAATTTTGCAAAATTTATAAAATTTCAAAAAAAGGGTTGCAAAAATAAACTTCTTGTGTTATAATACACAGGCTCGAGCATATGGCCCCTTGGTCAAGCGGCTAAGACATCGCCCTCTCACGGCGAAAACGGGAGTTCGATTCTCCCAGGGGTCACCACGTATGCGTTTTGCTTATGCAAAACGCATTTCTTGAATATAATAATGAACTGGTAGAGGCGCATTGCTTAATTAGTATTCCCGTTGTAAGGTGAGCAGACCGTTTTCGGGAGGAAAGGTAAGGATGCCGAAGTTTCGTACAGGCGTGTGCGGAGCTGGTTTTACGGAATAAGATCCGTGAGACTGTCGCAGAAATGCGGAGTGCTTCCTGATTTCATATGGCGGGTGAATTTACCGCATAGAGCAGCCGATACCGGAGAAGGTTTCGGTTGCTTTTTTGCTCCGGAAGATCAATTGCGAAAGGAATGGATACAAACATGAAGAAAACAGTTTTTAAGGGAATTGCAACGGCGCTTATCACTCCGTTTGACGGAGACAAGATCGCGTACGACGAGTTTGGCAGAATAATCGATTGGCAGATAGAGCAGGGCATCAACGCCCTTGTCGTAGCCGGCACCACCGGTGAGGCATCCACCCTCAGCGACGATGAGCACAGAGACCTCATCGCGTACGCCGTAAAGAGAACGGCAGGCAGAGTCCCCGTTATCGCAGGAACGGGGTCCAACGACACAGCGTATGCTCTCGACCTTACGAGATGCGCGTGTGAGGCAGGCGCGGACGCGGTGCTTGCGGTAACTCCGTACTATAACAAGGCAACACAGAAGGGACTCGTTAAGCTCTACACACGTCTTGCAGACGAGAGCACGGTTCCGGTAATACTTTATAACGTTCCGTCGAGAACCGGCGTGAATATCGAGCCCGCTACCTACGAGGTTCTCGCAGATCACGAGAACATAGTCGGTATCAAAGAGGCAAACGGCAATATCTCCAAGATAGTAGACACGATGGCAAGAGTAAAGGGCAGGCTCGATCTCTATTCGGGTAACGACGACCAGATCGTTCCGCTCATGTCTCTCGGAGGAGTAGGCGCTATATCCGTTCTCTCTAACATAATGCCGAAGCAGACGGTAGCTATCTCGGACGCAGTGTTCGCAGGTGACTATGCAAAGGCGGCAGACCTCCAGTGTAAGTATCACTCGCTTATAGACGCGCTCTTTTGTGAGGTGAACCCGATACCCGTAAAGGCTGCTATGGCGGCTATGGGCTTCGGAGAGAACACTCTCAGACTCCCGCTTACCGAGATGGACCCCGCAAACGAGCAGAAGCTCAGAGCAATCATGAAGGGAGAGGGCCTCATCTGAGACCCGCACCGACGAGATGAAGGTAATAGTAAACGGAGCAGGCGGCAGAATGGGTAAAGAGGTGGTAAAGCGCCTCACGGGTGACCTTGAATGCGTTGCAAGGGCAGACAGATATTGCACGGATGCAGACGGCTATATCAGCTCTGTTATGGAGTATTGCGGGGATGCGGACGTCATAATAGACTTCTCAAATCCCGCCGCGACTCCCGAGATAACCGAATATGCAAAAACGAAAAAAATACCGCTCGTTATCGCGACGACCGGACACAGCGACTCGGATAAGGCGATCCTCGCCGAATGCGCAAAGGCGGTCCCTGTGTTTATGTCGGCTAACATGTCACTCGGCGTTGCTCTGCTTGTAAAGCTTGCAAAGCAGACCGCAACCGCGTTTCCCGACGCGGATATAGAGATAGTTGAAGCCCACCACAACAGAAAGCTTGACGCTCCCTCGGGAACCGCTCTTATGATAGCCGACGGCATCAGAGAGGCGAGAGGAAGCGGCGACTACGTCTTTGGAAGAGAGGGCAGAATGCCGAGAACTCACGGAGAGATAGGCATCCATGCGGTCAGAGGCGGAAACATCGTGGGCATCCATGAGGTCATGGTATGCACCGACACGCAGACGATAACTCTTAAACACGAGGCTCACGACAGAGCGCTCTTTGCCGAGGGGGCTATAGAAGCGGCTCGCTTTATCGCAGGTAAAAGCGCAGGCCTCTACAATATGTACGATATGACCCGCGATATGTGATCGCGCACGGAGATATGTATGAACGTATGTAACAACGAAAAGACAAAGCTTTTGCACTCAAATCTTTCGATAAGCGATAACGGAACGCTTGCGTTTGCAGGTGTCAATACGGTAGAACTCGCCAAAAAGTACGGTACACCTCTTATGCTTATGGATGAGGAGCGTATAAGAAATAATTGCCGTACCTATATACGCGCAATGAAAAAGCACTTCGGAGGCAACTCACGCCCTCTGCTTGCGAGCAAGGCTCTTTGCTTCAAGGGCATCTACCGCATAGCAAAGGAGGAGGGTATGTCTACCGACATCGTCTCTCCCGGAGAGCTTTACACCGCGATAGCGGCAGGCTTCCCGATGGAGAACGCATTCTTCCACGGAAACAACAAGACCGACGCCGATATCGAGTACGCAATAGACAGCGGAATCGGATATTTCATTGCGGACAACCGCGAGGAGATAGACAAGATAAACGAATATGCGGGCGAAAAGGGTATCGTTCAGAGGATACTCCTCAGACTCACTCCCGGAATAGATACTCACACGCACGCCGCTATAGCTACGGGTAAGGTGGATTCCAAATTCGGTACGTCGATAGAGACCGGACAGGCAGAGACGCTTATCGCATACGTCCTCGGACTCAAAAACATCAGCCTTGAGGGCTTCCACTGCCATATCGGCTCACAGATATTTGATATTAAGCCGTTTACCGACGCAGCAGACATAGTAATAGACTACGCGGCGTATATAGGCAAGAAGTATTCACTTGACGTAAAGAGCATAAACCTCGGCGGCGGCTTCGGAGTAAGATATAAGCCGGATGACCCGATCATTGACTACGAGGAGAACATCAGACTCATCTCCGAGCACGTAAAGAGACGCTGTGATATGGGCGATCTGCCCCTCCCCGATATCCTTATGGAGCCGGGAAGAAGTATCGTTGCGGACGCGGGACTCACTCTGTATACGGTAGGCTCTGTCAAGACGATAACCGGATACAAGAGCTACGTATCTGTTGACGGCGGTATGACCGACAACCCGAGATACGCGCTCTATCAGTCTCCGTATACCGTTTGCACCGCCTCGAGAATGCTTGAGCGGGAGGATTTTACCTGTACCGTTGCGGGAAGATGCTGTGAGAGCGGCGACATAATCCAGGAAAACGTTACGATCGCAAGACCCGAGCGCGGGGACGTACTGGCAGTTCTCGTAACCGGTGCGTACAACTATTCCATGTCGTCGAACTACAACCGTATCCCGAGACCGCCTATAGTAATGATAGACAAAAATTGCGATGACTACGTAGCGGTAAGGCGCGAGACCTACGCCGACCTCATTGCAAGAGATAACTGAAAGAACACGTAAAGGACCGCATTCCGCAAAAAAACGGAGACGGTCCTTTTTTACGGGAATAAAAATTTACAATAAGTTTATAGAAGCACCGCCTAAAATCGTGCAAATCTCTTTACTTTTTGGGTAATATATGATATAATATAGAATAATAAAGTACAAAGGACGACGCAATGGGAACAGTAACGACAGAAAAAACAGAACAAACAAAAAAGCAAGCTGATCAAAGAAAGCCTAAGAGAAGGGTGTACCTTTTCTTCAAGGGAGTCTTTGATTTTATTTGCGCATTGATACTTTCGCTTTTACTTTTACCCGTTTTTCTTATCATAGCATTGCTCATACTGATAGAGGACGGAGCGCCGGTATTCTTCAAGCAGGAGAGAGTCGGCAAGAACAAAAAGCCGTTTAAGATATTCAAATTCCGCACTATGAGAAAGGATACTCCGAAGAACGTGCCAACGCACCTTCTCGAGAACCCGGATCAGTGGATAACGAAAATAGGTCGCTTTTTGCGTAAGAGCTCATTGGACGAGCTTCCCCAGCTTTTCAACGTCCTGCTCGGTCATCTCTATATCGTATCCTACCGTCCTGCGCTCGGAAATCAGACCGACCTTAATGCCCTTCGCGACGAGTACGGCGTTCACGCCATCCGTCCCGGAATAACCGGATACGCGCAGATACACGGAAGAGACGAGCTTGAGATAGAGAAGAAAGCGGAGCTTGACGCGTACTACGTTGACCATATAGGACCCGTTATGGACCTCAAATGCATTTTCGGTACCGTCGGTGCGGTATTGCACTCTGACGGAGTCGTTGAGGGCGGCACGGGAAGTCTGAATAAAAAAGAAAACGACGCAGCAGACAAGGGAAGCGAGCCTGCGGAAGAGAAAACAGGGGAATAAAAGATGAGTAAGCCTGCAAAAGAAGGGGCAAAAAAGAAAATATGCTTTATAGCGACGATACCGAAGGCGGTAGAGTGGTTTATGCTCGCAAGCGCGAAGAAATTCTCGGAGCGCGGTTGGGATGTGTGCATAATCTGCGACGAGAGTGAGGACTTCAGAAGGATAGTTCCCGAGGGAGTGAGATACCTTCCGGTGAGGATGTCGCGCGGAATAAGTCTTTCGGGTATCGGCTCGATGCTCTCTATGATGAAGATCTTTTTGAAGGAGCGCTTCGACGTTATACAGTATGCGACTCCGAACGCATCGCTTTACGCGTCTCTTGCGGGAATGCTGTGCGGAATAGAGACGAGACTCTACAGACAGTGGGGAATGGTGTTCGTCGGTTTTGAGGGAAAAAAGAGAAGCATCTTCAAGCTGATGGAGAAATTCATATGCGAGATATCCACCTTCGTCGCACCCGACAGCTTCGGCAACCTTGCCTTCGGCAGAGAGCAGGGCTTTTACGGTGAAGAGAAGAGCGGAGTCATAGCAAACGGAAGCTCTGCGGGAATAGACCTTACGCGATTTGATATCGCAAAGAAGGACGAATTTCGCAAGGAGATAAGAGAGAGCAAGGGCGTCGGCGAGAAGGACTTCGTAGTCGGCTTCCTTGGAAGAATAAACGGAGACAAGGGAATAAACGAGCTCCTTACGGCGTTCAAGGCGTTTTCCGAAAACAAGGACGACGTAAAGCTTATGCTTACGGGTATGACCGACAGACTCGAGGAGATAAAGCCCGAGCTTTGGGAGTACGCACAAAACGACCCGAAGGTGATACTCTCCGGCCTTACCACCGAGGCGGAAAAATATTACGCCGCGATGGACGTTTACACTCTGCCGAGCTACCGCGAGGGAATGCCCTGCGCAGTGCTTGAAGCGGGCGCGATGGGAGTCGCTACCGTAGTAACCGACATAAACGGATCACTGGAGGCGGTAATTCCCGGGAAGACCGGACTTGTCGTTCCTCCGAAGGATGCGGAGGCCCTCAGAGAGGCACTTGAAACACTGTATGCCGAGCCGGTGATAAGAAACGCCCTCGGAGCACGCGGACACGAGTTCGTTGCCGAGAAATTCGACTCGGTGATGCATTTTGAAAAGACGTACGACTTTATAGAGAAGCTTTATTCGGAGGGCAAAAATGTCTGATAAAAGAATATCGGTCATAATGGGCGTGTATAACTGCGGATGCTATCTCAGAGAAAGCATAGATTCACTGCTTGCACAGACCAAGTCGGATCGTAGCCATGTCGTTCTGTGAGCCAAGGAGTTGTAGTTAACAC
>JAZSLE010000205.1:0-3800 GCA_045535215.1 Eubacteriales bacterium | reverse complement strand
GAGATAACTATAGAGCCGAAGGATATTTGTATCGCTTCCGAACCTCCTTATCCCGCAAGAATAGCTTTTTGCATAGGTCCCGTTGGTGAGGAGCTTGAATTTTTCTGCGTTAAATAAGGATACAAATTTTACTGCACCGCGTTACGCAGTACGAAATTCAGATGGGGAAGTTTAATATGAGCGACAGAACAGCTTGGTTTGGCGAAGCGAAGTACGGTCTTTTCATACACTGGGGACTTTACAGTATCCTCGGCGGAGTATGGAAGGGCCAAAGGGCATACCACACGAGTGAGTGGATAATGCGTAATATGCGCATACCGCTTGAGGAATACAAAAAACTGAAGAACGAATTTTGCCCCGTGCAATTTGACGCTCGCGAGTACGTAAGAATGGCAAAGCGATGGGGAATGAAGTATATTTGCATTACCGCAAAGCATCACGACGGATTCGCGCTTTTTGACACCGGGGTATCCGATTACAGTATAACGAACACTCCGTACGGCAAGGATATCGTAAAGCAGCTCGCGGACGCGTGTGCCGAGGAGGGTGTGACGTTCTGCGTATATTACTCACAGATGCAGGATTGGGAGGACCCGAATGCAGATGGAAACGATTGGGACTTCCGAAAAGAGGATAAGGACTTTAAAAAATATTTTTACGGCAAGTGTATTCCTCAGGTAAAAGAGCTTCTCACAAATTACGGTAGGATCGGAATGATATGGTTTGATACGCCGTACGAGATGCCTAAGGAACTTTGTGAGGAGCTCAGGGATACCGTTAAGGCGTGTCAGCCTGACTGTCTCATAAACGGCCGTATAGGCTACGGCCTCGGAGATTACAGAAATATGGCGGACAATCTCATTCCGCACAATGCGTATCACGGCCTTTGGGAGTCTCCGATGACGCTCAACGGAACGTGGGGATGCAGTAGGTTTGACAACGAATGGGTGTCTCCGACAGAGGTTATCCGCAGGCTGTCTCTCATAGTCGGAAAGGGTGGAAACCTGCTTCTTAACATAGGGCCCGAGGCGGACGGCACCATACCGCAGAGGTCGGTAGAGATACTTGATGCGGTCGGAGAATGGCTTTCCTCAAACGGAGACAGTATATACGGAATAGATCTTGTTCCCGAATTTCCTTACGACCACAAGAGTGCAACGTTTACGTACAGTAAGGAGCGTTCGGAGCTTTATATGCACGTGTTGAACTACCCGAAGCTTACTCCGCGTGTGTCTATTATCGGAATTAGGACGCGTGTTGAGTCGGCAAGGCTTTTAGCGACGGGCGAGGAGTTTAAGTTTACTCAGACCTACGAGCACGCGAGAGACGAGGAGCGCTTTGCGGTATGGGTCCCCGAGGAGTGTCCCGACAAGATAGACACGGTGATCGCTATAAAGCTCAAGGGAGATCTTGTTACGCAGAGGCTTGACGAGGGCTTTTACGCTGTGAAATAACAGGTTGCGTGTATAAAGGAGTATTTAAGTTGGATGCGAACAAAAAAAGTGCGAGTAACGAAATATACGGATATATAAAGAGGCAGATGGAGATGCATCCATCCTTTGAGCCCTGCGATATTATGAAGCATTGCTATCAGGCGGCGTGCGGTGCGGAGCATATGCTTGCTGACGTCGAATTCGCAAGGTCATATCTTGAAAGAGAATACGCGAGCACTCCCGCGATGGACATCATTCTCGTTGAGGGGCTATCCAAGGACATGGGACGCGTTAATCTTGCCGCGTGGAAGCACCGAGGATATCCGCTTGAGCTTTTGTTTGACGTTTTTGTCAGGTCGGCAAGCTTGTACGAAAATTCAAAGGAGCGTCTTACGGAATTTATAGGTGAGGCGGACCGTTTGATCGAGGAGACGTGCGATATGGAAAAACTTGAGTCCTGGAGGATCTTCGTAAAAAGGTATATTGCTGCGGGCATGCCTGCCGTACATCACAGTGAGGCTTATTGCACAAGCGAGAGCCCTGCTTACAGAATAGTAAGAATGGAACTTTTGCGTGATGCACTGAATGGAGCGGGGGAAAAATAAATATATTTTGACATGAATTATATTTTGTGTGAATCGTTTCAAGAAATATTGCGACTATTATTTATGAGAGGTGTCGGAAGCGTACTTGACAACGGCAGAAAACGTGTTATAATATGCTCAAAGAGGGAAGGAGGCCGCCGGATATGAAAAAAAACGTAAAGAAAATTGCTTATACCGCAATACTTGCGTATGTTCCGTGTCTTTTGATATTGGCTATATTCCCGCAGGCGAACGACGTGTCGGGGATGAGCGTGTACGCTATGAATCTGTTGTTCTTCTTTTTGTATTCTTTCCCGCTTTTCTGCGCGTTTCTTGAATTTTGTCATGCCGCAGTAGGATTTATTGATAAAAATGAGCGCGCCGTCTTTGAAAGGATATTGGATACGGCAAGAGTTGTTTTGGCGGTAGGGATCCTCATTACTTTTATAGATATCAGAGAGTTGCTGTATATTTCGCTCGTCTTGTCTGCCATCTTGATGGCTCTTTGGTTGTTGAGCTTCGTTATGACTCGCAAAGAGAGAAAAAATGCGGATAGAATGAGCGTGAGAGCCGTTTGTATATGTGCTGTCTCCGTGATCGTCGCGGTCATTGGGGTATTCTACCTCGTTTGGGAGATCATTGACTCGCGAAACCGACCGGACCCGCTTGAGGACGGAGAATACGGCGACGAAATGGTGGATCACTCAGGGTATACAGCTTCCATCAAGCTTATTCAATATAATTGGAACGGCCCCGGTGTCTCGGTAAAAACTATTGGAGCGTGTGACATCACGTACTCGATCATTGACGCGCTCAATAATGCCACCGAAACGGGCGAGACCGTTAAAGAAATATCAAACGACAAAGTGGACGAGAGTTCTAAGGAGCTTCCTGTTGACAGGGGTACGCTGTGGGTAGAAGCGGATTCAAAAATATACCGCATAGACCCTTCGTTTGCGACGGTGTGCCGTGTTGACGGACATCTCGGTAAGGGGAGGGTGCTGAATGTATCCGATCAGATAAAAAAGAAAATAAGCGATGCTTGGCATTATTATCCGTACGATTACTATTCCGGAAGCTATAGTAGTGAGACGGGGAAAATAGTGCTGACGCACGTTTACGATGCTCCCTCCAACGTTAAGGTGGATATTGAGAGCATCTGTGTAGCAAACGAGCATCACTCGGAAAACAGCATAATTATAGAGCTGTTGTCTTCGGTGGATCAGACGTTGTCTGTGAGCTTAAGCTCTCAGCAAAGCGATGACAATCTTGCAGCGGGAGATTTTGAGGAGGTTACACTGAAGGCAGGAAAGAAGGAAACGTTGAAGCTTCACTTCGGCGGATGGAAGGACTTCAATTATTGGATATACGTGAAGGCAGGGAACACAAAGATAGAAGTGATGATAGATCCCTGATCGGGAATAATGCTTTGAAGGGAGAAACGTGATGAAAAGAATATTTACATTGATATTGACTTTTGTTATGCTGCTTACAGCGCTTGCGGGATGTGAGCGCCCGCCCGTACGGCCGGAATACGGCGTAGGGCACGACAGCTCAAGCGGCGGCGACAGAACGGAAGCATTGCCCCCGCGGATAACCGGTGCTCCTCCGACGTTCCCGAAGCCGGGTGAGGTGGTAGGTCTTAAGGTGGATGGCCTTGACAAGCTGAGCTACTTTGCCGCAGTGAGAGAGCTGACAAGCGGAGTAAACGAAAGTGTGGATCGTGGAAGAACGGGAGCTTTGACATTGAATTTAAGCAACGGGATATCCGACGGCGAAGATA
>JAZSLE010000217.1:0-2187 GCA_045535215.1 Eubacteriales bacterium | reverse complement strand
TTGGCTCACAGAACGACATGGCTACGATCCGACTTGACCATATCATATCGGATAAGCCGATAAGCGAGGATATAACAAGACTCCTGCGCTCCCGATAAAAAAGAAAAAATACCGCCTACGCATTTTGCCGTAATATTCGGTAAGTAGGTTATCGACGGTATGTTTTGCGATTTTTGAATGAAAAACGGAGTCAGGCGCGATAGGGCTTCACTCGTGACAGGACTCCTGTCGGGCGCATTGCTCGCGGTCATCTGCGCCGCTTACTCCAAAGGCTTCCCGCTTGCATAAAACGCCAACAAAATACGTTGCTCAAATACCCGTAAGACCATTCCACGGCTAAAATAATCATAGCAAAATACAGATACCCTGTCAATGGGTTTCGCAAAAAAGGCGCCAAAGCTTCCGCTTGTGCGCCTTTTTGTTTTATTCGTTCTCCCCCTCGCTCTTCTCCGCTCCACAGCACTTCTTGTACTTCTTTCCACTGCCGCACGGGCAGGGATCGTTGGGTCCGACGGATGAACGTGACCTCGGCCTTGCCGGAACTCGGGTCGTTGCCGTTCGCGAAGGAGTCGCCTTGAAGCCTGTGTAGAAGAGGCGCTCGATAGCCTCGAGAAGAATAACGCTCTTTTGCTCCTCTATGTATTTTTCAAGAAGCTTTTCGTTCATGGAGGTGCTGTTGCACGCCTCCTCGACAGACCTTACGTAACGCTCCCACGCGTTGTAGAGCAAGATGTCAAGACACTTTAGCTTTGTCGACTCTTCGGTATGTCCTACCTTCTCAAAGTGGTCGTCAAGCTCGCTTCTCGCGATCGTAAGAAGCACCCTTTCCGCCTTCGCTCCGCGAGCGCTCTTGAGCTGATCGGGATATTTTTCGTAAAGCCTCATAAGAAGTCCGTTGCTTCCTATTGCCTCGCCCTTTTGAAGCTTGATAAGAAGTCTCTGTATCTCCTTGCTTCCTGCCCAAATGAGCAGAACGTCGTCTACCGAAACAGAGCCGTTGCCAAGCCCCGCGCGCCTTTTGAGAATGTCCTCTCTTCCCGCATCGATGTAACTTGAAACGAGGTTTGTGCGCTGGATCTTATCAAAGTTGGACTCGTGGAGTCTCTGACGTGCTTTTTTGAGCGAACGGTCAAGCATTCCCGAGCTTATAACGGAATCCTCGGTAAGACTTGACTTTATCATGGAGATGAAGCTGTCCCCGAGAAGCTGTTGAAGAAGCGTGTCCTCAAGCGAGCGGAAGAGCCAGCTTTCACCAACCTCGCCTTGCCTGCCCGCACGGCCTTTCATCTGCTGCTCTGTGCGAGGCTCGTCAAAGAAGCTCGTTCCGATGACGCAAAGACCGCCCGCGGAGATGACCTCCTGCCTGCACTTGCTTGCCGCCGACCTGTTTTTCGTCAGCACGCTCGTATACTTCTTGTAAAGCTCGCTTCGCTTCGTCTCCTCGCTCGGAAGAGTGTAGAGTATATCGTCAAGGCCGGTAACGTCAACACCCATGTTGACAAGCTCCCTCCTCGCTGTGAGTTGCGGATTTCCTCCGAGAATGATGTCGACTCCGCGGTTTACGATGTTGGTAGATATCATGACCGAGCCGGGAACACCTGCCTGCGCTATGATGTCGACACAGTCGTCCGAATTCTTCGCGTTTAGCACTGTGTTTTCGATTCCTCTGCGCCTTAGCGCACGTGCGAACACCTCACTCTCGGCAATGTCCTCGGTTATGATGAGTACGGGCTGACCGAGCTCGTGCTTCTCTATTACCTTCTCTATTATCGCCCTTCTCTTTTCTCTTTCGTCCACGTAAAGCGGGGAGATATTGTCGATGCGCTTTATCGGACGCTCGGGCGGTATGGGCGTGTAATCCAGACCGTATATGTCCTTGAATTCCTTCTTGAAGCTTACCGCCGTTGCCGTCGTTCCGCAAAGCGTCTTGAACTTATTGAAGAAATCCTTTATGCATATGTAGTTCAGAGTAACGTTTCTGCTTGTAAGCGCACTCTCAAGATATCCGACGTCAAGCTCGTGCTTATTGCAGAGGAAGTATGCCGTTTCGGCGGCAAAGCTATAGAAGGTTCCCGTTCGCTTGTCTTCGCCGAGCGGACGACCGTTCGAAATGAAGTAGTCCTTGTCCTCCTCGTAGTAGCAGATGCAGAGTATCGCCTTCTTCAAATAGGATTCCACCCGCCTTAT
>JAZSLE010000109.1:0-3074 GCA_045535215.1 Eubacteriales bacterium | reverse complement strand
CGCTTGGCCTCCGACTTGATATAATATACTCGTTGGAGGTGATCTGATGTCAATAGGAAATATGATAAATAAGCTCAGAACAAATGCGAATATGTCGCAGGAGCAATTTGCCGAATCCTTCGGAGTTTCAAGACAATCTGTGCAAAAGTGGGAAAGCGGAGCTACCGTTCCCGAGCTTGACAAGCTCATACGCATAGCAAAGCATTTTGACGTATCCCTTGACGCTATAGTTTTGGAGAGCGATACGCGCGTTACCGAGGAGCTTGAATACAACAAGGTCCTTAAGCCCAAATATGCAAATATGAATAACTGGGAGCTGTATTCCTCAAATCTCGCTACCGAATATCAGCAGTCGATAGAGGAGGGCTTGGATATTTCCATGTATGCGGATACCTTTGCCGCGGTTTCAAGACTTCCCAAGGACGAAATAAAGAAAAAGCTTGGCGACGTGCTGTTTGAGGTGGTATTGAATGCAAGGACAGCGGACGGCTATAAATACGAGGAGCCCTCAACAATAGCTGAGATAAAAGCGCTTCGTATGACCGCACCCGAGCTTCCCGCACTTGACGAGGATTCTCTTAAGAGCAAGATACTCGGTGCATGGATGGGCAGAATATGCGGATGCCTTCTCGGTAAAACGGTGGAGGGAATAAGAACGAACGAGCTTATTCCGTTCTTAAAGGAGACCGACAACTATCCGATGCACAGATATATCCTTCGCGGTGATATCAACGACGATATTCTGAACAAGTATAAGTACCGCTTTGCCTCAAGATGCTATGCCGACGAGGTGGACGGAATGCCCGTAGACGACGATACCAATTATCTCGTTATGGCGCAAAAGGTCATAGAAAAGTATGGAAGAGATTTCACACCATACAATATGTCGCGTGCATGGCTCGCTCTTCAGGGCAAGGACGCGTATTGCACCGCAGAGCGTGTGGCGTACTGCAATTTCGTAAAAGGCTTTGAGCCTCCTGAATCTGCGGTATATAAGAACCCGTACAGAGAATGGATAGGCGCGCAAATACGCGGAGATTACTTCGGATACATCAATCCCGGAGACCCCGAAACAGCAGCGGATATGGCGTTCCGCGATGCGTCTATATCACATGTTAAAAACGGTATATACGGCGAGATGTTTGTATCGGCTATGATAGCGGCGGCAAGCTGCACCGACGATATTCATACTATAATATGGAGCGGTCTCGCCCAGATACCGCGTACGTCAAGGCTTTACGAGGCTATCGTCGATGTAATAAACGAATACAACGGCGGTATTTCAAGAGAGGATTGCTTTGCCGATATACATAAGCGCTACGACGAGTACACCGTTCACGGCTGGTGCCACACCATCCCCAACGCAATGATAGTTGCGGCTTCGCTTCTTTACGGAGAAGGAGATTACGGAAGATCGGTATGTATGTCCGTAGAGACCGGCTTTGATACCGACTGCAACGGCGCGACGGTAGGCTCTGTTCTCGGAATGGCAAAGGGAGTGGCGTGTATCGGCGACGAGTGGACGGCACCGATACACGATACCCTGCATACGTCGATATTCGGAGTAGACACCGTTAAGATCTCCGATCTTGTCGAAAAAACGTTAAAGCATCTTAAATAAACAAAAAATGTGACTTCGAAAACGAAGTCACATTTTTTTAATACAGTCCGGAAAAACCGTCAAATACAGTCTCCTCGGCAGTTGTTTCTTCAGTCTGCGCGGGTGTTGTCACCTCGGGAGTGGTCTCTGCGGGAGTGGTCACGGGCGGATCGGTCTCGATAGGCTTTTGCGTTGTGACCTGTGGAGCGGTAACGCGGGGAACGTCCGATGTCTCCGGAGGGGCGAAAAGGGTTATTATTCCTTCGCCGTTGTAGTCGTAGTCCATATCTCTATCTATACAACAGGTAAACGTAAGCATAAGCAAAATTGCAAATGCGAATACCATAAATAGTTTAAGGTTGTTTTTTATCATTTACTGGCCTCACAATCAATTATAACAAAGATAGTATACCATAAAAACGCGCTTTTGTCAAGAAGGGACGATAATTGTTTACAACTCATTTTCAGAAGGGATAAAACAGCACGTTCTCTTTCGGGAAGCCTCTCGCTATAATGTGTTCGTATGCCTCGTCAAGTCCCGCAACGACGTTGTCCGCGTTGTGGGAGTCCGACGACATTATTATTTTTCCGCCGCATGCACCGATGTAGTCAACGAAGTGAGATGCGGGGTAGGGAGTCGTTCTGTACGAGCGGGATATCGCACCCGTGTTTATCTCAAACGGCTTGTTGCATGGAATAAGAGCGTCTATCGCGTCGGTGGCAAGCTTTACGTATTCGGAGGATCTCTCGTCTATTCTCGGAGCAATCTCGTTAAACTTGCAGAGTACGTCAAAATGTCCGATTATGTCCGCATCCGTTTTTCTCAAGACGTCGGCAACGAGAGCATAGTAATCGCGCGCATATGCAAGATAATCGCCTCCGTACAAGCGCTCCGTGTATTCATCGGTAGCCGCCGCGCTGAGATCGGTAGGGAAATATACGTCTCCCACCTTTACGTAATGCACCGATCCGATTGAGTAATCGAATTTGCTCTTATCGTACTCGGTGTAGTAGTCCGCCTCAATACCGCAGTATATCTTTATTTTCCCCTTATATTTTTCCTTCAGCGAGTTTATTTCTCTTATGTAGTCCTCGGTAGTGTCGGGCTGCATGCACCACGAGATGTCAATCGGAGTATATCCATGCTCGGAAAATCCGATAGCCTCGCATCCGTGCCCGATAGCGGAGAGAACCATTTCCTCGGCAGAGCTTTTGCCGTCTGCGAAGGTTGTGTGGGTGTGAAAGTTTGTTTTTATAATTCTGTTATTCATTTATTCGTGCCTTTAGAGCTTTTTGCGGGCTTGCGCTTCCTTTGTGGAGACGGCCTTTTATTTTGAGGTGTGGAGGCTTGACGGGAATTTGCTGATCTGCCACCGTGATGTCGGTCACTGCTTCCCTGCGGCTTTTTGTCGGATCGGTGAGCGTTTTCCGGCTTTATGAGGCAGGAGTCGGAGTATCCGATAAGGTCATCGCG
>JAZSLE010000138.1:0-4145 GCA_045535215.1 Eubacteriales bacterium | reverse complement strand
GTAGTTAACACTTGTCTTCCTAAGACCGCTTGGCCTCCGACTTAGTTTTAACGTGGTTTACAGTCCTGTAGAGAGCGAAAAGCTTTACGACAGCGACTCGGACGGACGCAGAGTTCCGTCGTCGGTATCATACATTCCCCCAATAGCAGGACTTCTCGCTGCGGAAACGGTAATACGACACATCGCCTTCGGCGGCGCAAACAATAAAAAGGAGGAAAAGTAATGAAAGAACTTAACAAAACAGAATTTCAGGAGCTTGTAATAGCAAGTGATCGCAGGGTTGTAGTAGATTTCTTCGCAACATGGTGCGGTCCCTGCAAGATGCTCGGTCCCGTGTTCGAAAAGGTAGCACAGGATCACCCCGAGATAGACTTCTACAAGGTAAACGTAGACGACGAGCGCGACCTCGCGGGAAGTTTCGGCGTAATGAGCATTCCCACTCTTATTTGCTTTGAAAAGGGTGAGGAGATACGCAGAAACGTAGGCTCTATGGGTAGACCTGCTCTTGAAGAGTTTGCCACGAAATAAGCATGAATAATATGTGGTCAAGCCGCATTCAAGGCATCGGCACGCTTTACCTTTCTCGTTCATTGAGGTTTTCGGACAGATTCAAGGAGGACTTTACAAAAAGACTCGGCGATCTTAACGGAAACGTTCTTGAGATAGGCTGCGGTCCCGGTGCCTTGTGTGCGTCGATAAAAAGATGGTATCCGAAAGCAACGGTTAGCGGACTTGATAGAGACAGTGACTTTATACGCTTTGCAGCCGAGAGCATCCCCAACGTAAAATTCGTAAAGGGTGATGCCTGCGCACTTCCCTTTTCTGACGGAAGCCTTGATTTCACGCTATCAAACACAGTTCACGAGCACGTTCCGCCGAAGGAGTTTTTCGGTGAGCAATACAGAGTGCTCAAATGCGGAGGAAAGTGCATAGTCATGTCCTGCCGCAAGACCTTTAAGGTCGAGGCTGAGTGCATAGCGACCGCGAGTGAATTTGAGCGATCGCTATGGAAAAAAAGCGAGGGAAAATTTGCCGAGGCATTCAATTCAAACGGTGTGGGAGCTTACGCAACAAGTGAGGCAGAGATTCCGCTGCAGATGGAAAGATACGGATTTACCGACGTAGAAACTCATTACGTAACTGTATCGTTAACACCCGATGATCCGTCGGTACCGAAGGATCTTGCACACGGTATGATAAATTCGGAAAGGCAAAACGACCTTGACGGCGCCGATCATATGCTGACGCTCGCATCAGACGTAGTCACCGAGGATGAGATCGCTTCATTGAAGGAAGAGATAAACCGAAAGTACGACGAACGCATCCGACTTTACGACAACGGCATACATATGTGGGATTCCTCCACGTCCGTAATAATGATAGTGATCGGAACAAAGCCGAATAAAGCATAGGAGATAATATAGTGAAAAGAAAGATATACCTTTTTGATTTTGACGGAACGCTTGTTGATTCTATGCCCACGTACGGCGCTCTTATGCTGAGGATACTCGATGAAAACGGTATCGCTTACGGAGACGACATCCTGAAGATAATCACTCCGCTCGGATTTATCGGAACTGCAAAGCATTTCATTGAAATGGGACTTGACATGCCGCTTGACGACATAGTCTCGCTTATGAACAAATACGCCGTTAAGGCTTATACCTATGATATTCCGCCTAAGGAGGGCGTTGTTGAGACCTTACTTAAGCTAAAGAAATGCGGTCACTCATTAAATGTTCTTACAGCAAGTCCACACACCACTCTCGACCCTTGCCTTAAGAGAATCGGAATATACGATGTCTTTGACAACGTGTGGTCCTGCAATGATTTCAACACAACGAAATCGGATCCCGAGATATACCGAATGGCAGCAGGGCGACTTTCCGCATCGGTAGAGGACGTTATCTTCCTTGATGACAACTACAACGCGGATGCGACCGCAAAGAAGGCGGGAATGCAGGTATACGGAGTGTACGATCCTTCCTCAGACGAATACGTAAATGAAATAAAAGCAATAACAGACAAATACATATACAACTTTCACGAGCTGATATAAAAAGAATCGGAGCAGGTCACAGTGACACGCTCCGATCTTTATTTTTTATTATTTCACCGTGACCATAACAAGCTCGGGAGGATTGAACACGCGAGGTACCCAATTCTTGCAAAGTCCTCTGCTTACGACAATAGTGGTGTCCGAGAAGGTATACGCACCGCCCGCAAGCTTCGGGAAGAAACCGTCATCGGGAGCATAGAGTCCGTTGATGAGGTAAGGTATTCTAACCTGGCCGCCGTGATTGTGCCCGCTGAGAACAATGTCAAATCCGTACTTTGAATATATCTCGCCGTCAAGCGGTCTGTGTGACAGAAGGATCGAAAGCTCGCCGTCCTTTATCTCGGAAGCGCATTTTGAAAGTTGATTCTCAAAAGCCTCTGCTCTTCCCTCCTTCGGGAAGCTTATTCTGTCGTCCACTCCGCACACGCGTACGGCGTGGCCGTTTATAGTTATCAAGCGGGTATCCGCCTCAAGCACGAGGATGCCGTAGGATCTTATTATCGTCTTTATCTCGTCCGCCTTATCCGCCTTATACTCGTGGTTTCCGCTCACATAGAAGCAGATATACCTTTCGCCTATAGCCTTAAGCAAGGGGAGGATGCTGTCGTACTCTCCGCTTTGATGTATAATATCACCGACTATAAAAACTGCGTCCGGCTGTGCCTTGAAAATGGCGTCTATAAGCTCGCTCTGTTCATTACCGTATTTACTTGCGTGAAGGTCTGTTATAACGCAGAGCTTCATCTCCTCGGTTATGATCTCATTATCTACAGAGTATTCGGTAACGGCAAGACCGCTCCAAAAGACAGGTACGGATATTGCCACAACGAGCAGGACCGCTATCGCGATCACAATTACTTTTTTCTTCATATTACTTTCTCCGGGAACAGATCATTTTACAGCCAAGGAATCAACGTGATCCTTGTCGGGCTTTACGTATGCGGAATAGTTGGTATGATAGATAACGAACCCCGGCTTTGAGCCGCTCGGCTTCTTTACGTTCTTGATGTAGGTGTAGTCGACCTCGGCCATAGGCGATGATGCAAGCGACGAATGTACCGCCGCTATCATAGCCGCCTCGGTAAAGTCCTTTTCGGAGGGCTCCTCTCCGCTGCAAAGCATAACGCAATGCGATCCGGGCGCTTTTTTGGCGTGGAACCAATAATCGTAGTTTGAGGCTTCCTTATGAGTAAGTATCTCGTTTTGCAGATTATTCTTTCCGCAAAGAACGGTATAGCCACCGCTCGTCTGAAATCTGAGGAAATCTACCTTTCGCTTCTTTCCGCTCTGCATATGCTTCATCTTTGAAGAATAGCCCGCAGAAGAAAGCTCCTCGCGTATTTCGGCAAGCTCTGTGGGTGTGCTTGCTCTACTGAGACAATCGAATACCGATCTTATATATTCAAGCTCGTTTTCCGCGTCCTTTATCTGCACCTTCAATATCTGCGACGCATTTTTTGCTTTGTTATATTTTTTGTAGTAGTGCGCGGCGTTTTGCGAGGGAGAGAGGGTTTTATTGAGATCGAGCGTTACCGTAGCAAAGCCGTCGTCGGTATACGTTGAATAGTCGGTAAGTGTTACTCTTTCGTCACCGCGCTTTATAGCGTACATATTAGAGGTTATAAGGTCTCCGACGCGCTTGTATTCGTCCATCCTGAGGCTTTCCTCAAACTCCGCGCGCTGTTTTGAAAGCTTTTTCAGTATTCTTGCTTCGGCGTTGCAGAGAAGCTTGAGTATATCCGATGCTCTGCCCTTTATCATCGCCTCGTTGTCCTTGTCGGCGTAGCACTTATCGAGCATACGGTAAGGAGACTCAAAGGCTACCACTCCGTCGTTGCCGTATGAGGTAAGCTTTGTAAAAGAATAATCCGCGAGCTTGCCGCCCTTATATACGGCGCAGGGAGAATACTCGTTATTTATTATACTTGACGTGAAGGCAAAAAATTCACCGCAGAGAGCAGAAATATTACAATCGGCAACGGTAGATTCGGTGTTACCGCTTGCTCTGTATACGACCTCGCAAGCGTTTGATCTACTTATACCGCAGAAGCTGTCGCATATGCATCTGTGCGCAGGCATTGATGGA
>JAZSLE010000017.1:0-3760 GCA_045535215.1 Eubacteriales bacterium | reverse complement strand
TCCGTTGTAGGAGTGTTCGTTGTGGGAGCATCCGTTGTGGGAGTGTTCGTTGTGGGTGTTTCCGTTGTAGGAGTGTTCGTTGTGGGTGTGTTCGTTGTGGGGGTATCTGTTGTAGGAGTATCCGTTGTGGGAGTGTCTACGGTCGTGCGGTCTGCGACTGTCGTTTCACCCGGCGTGGTTACCTCGGGAGTGGTCGCGTCGGGCGTTGTTGCAGGGGCAGTACCTGGTGTTGTGATCGTGGAGGTGTTGGTACAGAGTGCGCACGAGCAAAGGCAGATACACACGGTAAGCGCTATCAAGATGAGAGATATTCTTTTCACGTTTCGCCTCCTTAAAGCATTTATACCTATTATTATAACACCCTTTTACGTTTTTGTCAAGTAAAAAGACGGGGCAGCAATGCGCTGTCCCGTCTTTATTATCATTTATATTCAAATATGCCGTGAAGGGTTGCCTTCTGCTCACCTGCGAGGGCTTCGGCATCTTTGCGGAGCATCTTTTCCGTAACCACCGAAACGAGTCCGAGTGAGGGAAGGAGTCTGACGTCGCAGGAGGGACGGAGCGAGGAGAATATCTCGTCGTCGCTTGCCTCGAAGAGCAACACCCATTTGCCCTCAAACTCGCCTCTCTCGGCGCAAGGAAGGGTGTTATTTACGATGCGGTGTACGTCGGGCTGCTCGGTCGGGCGGAGGCCTGCCTCGAGGATATCGGCTACTACTGCCGCGGCGGTCGGGTATCTTCCCGCACCCTTACCGCAGAGGAGGACGTCGTCGAGGTCGTCCGAGCCTACGCATACTGCGTTGAACACTCCGTCTACCGAGGAGATGAGGCTTTCTCTTGTAACGAAGGTAGGCTCTACCTTAAGATAAAGCTTGTCATCGCCCTTTGACGCGTGGGCAACGAGCTTTACCTTACAGCCAAGCTCGGCTGCGGCTGTGAGAATATCGGGTGTTATCTTGGTTATGCCGGTGCATTTTACGTCGCTTGAGCGCGCCATCATACCGAATGCGAGTGCGCAGAGGATAACTATCTTTCTGGATGCATCTATACCCTCAACGTCGTCGGTAGGGTCCTTCTCGGCGTATCCGAGCTCCTGGGCTCTCTTAAGGACCTTCGGAAATTCGGTGCCGTTGTTGGTCATTTCGGTAAGGATGTAGTTGGTGGTACCGTTGAGAATACCGTCCACCGATCTTATATTGTTTACGGCGAAGCTTACGCTGAAGGGACGGAGGCAGGGTATTCCCCCGCCGACGCTTGCTTCAAAGAGATATCTTGCTCCGTTTTCTCTTGCCAATTCAAGAAGCTCTGCGCCGTAGTTTGCGACGACCTCCTTGTTCGAGGTGACCACGCTTATTCCGCGCTTGAGGCATTCCTTTGAGAAGTCGTATGCGGGATGCGAGCCGCCCATTGCCTCTGCTACGACGTCGATCTCGCCGTCGTTTATTATATCGTCAAAGCTTGCGGTGATCCTGTCCGCGAAGGGAGAATCGGGGAAGCTTCTGAGATCAAGGATATACTTTATTTCTATTTTCTTTGAGAGTCTCTTTGCGAGAAGCTCTGCGTTCTTTTCCAAAAGCTCTGCGACACCGCCTCCGACGACGCCGAAGCCGAGTATTGCGACCTTTAAAGTGTCTTTCATAAAAACGTACCTCTGTATGCTGATTGTTACCTTATATTTTACCATATTTATTTTGAATATTGCAAATATTTTTTTTAAACAACTTGAAAATGTTACATTTTTGTGGTACAATATTAGTAACAACAGATTCTCGGAGGTCAATTCCCATGTCATCACCCATCGGCGGAAAAAGCAACGTCAAGATATTCATACTTTATCTTATGGATAACATAAACTATCCTCTTTCCTTCTCTCTTTTGAACGACATTATAAGGCAGACAGACTACGTCATGTATCTTGATTTCGCAGAAGCTCTTCCCGAGATGGTGGAGCACGGTCTCGTTGAGGAGAACGTCGACGGAAGCGAGCCGACGTACAGTGTGACCAGAAAGGGCCGTATCGTCGTAAGAGAGCTGAACACCGACATCCTCTCCTCCATTCTCGAGAAGAGCATGGTCGCGGCGCTTCGCTATCTTGATTTCAGCAAGCGCGGCATCGAGACGGCGTGCACGGTCGAGAAGACGCCCGAGCTTGACTACAAGGTGACCTGCGCGGTAAAGGAAAAGGGCAGAGTGATATTCTCCACCTTCGTTCACGTTTCCAGCTCTGCTGAAGCGGAGAAGATGCGTAAGAACTTTTACGAGCGTCCCGAGGCGGTATTCAAGGGAAGCATAGCACTTCTTGAGGGAAGCGTCGATTATCTTTTATCATAAATCACAAAATTTGCGTAAAATCTCGTCATTTTTTTGGAAAAGCTATTGACAAACTAAAAAAAGTATGCTATAATTAGTCTGTATCTAATAGATTTTTCCCCTTTGTCGTGGTTTTTTCGTATTTTCTTTCTATGTGCTATTGCTTTTACGTTTAAGGATCAAACGAAAAATATATATTACAGCCACAGATGGGGAGTCTGTGGCTTTGTTTTTCCGCCATTGGCTGAAAATATATTAACATGCTTTAAAGCGAGGTAAAAGAAATGTACGAAGAAGAGAAAGTTGTTTCCGAAGACGTAGCCGTTGAGGAAGAAGCTGCACCGGTTGAGGAAGTATTCGAGGATGAGGTCATCGTTTGCAATCAGTGCAAGAAGGAGTTCGTTTTCTCCGCAGGAGAGAAGAAGTTCTTCAAGGAAAAGGGTCTTATGAATAAACCCAAGTACTGCAAGGATTGCCGTGCTGCAAGAAAGGGTGTTGCTCCCAAGGCTGATCGCCCCGAGAGAGAAATGTTCCCTGCCGTTTGCTCTGAGTGCGGAAAAGAAGCTATGGTTCCTTTCCAGCCCAGCCCGGACAAGCCGGTATACTGCGATGAGTGCTTCAAGGCAAGAAGAAGTCGCTGAGTAAATATAAATTCAAGGTCGCATCTATACGCGACCTTGTTTTTTTGCTTAAGCCAAGATTTCCCGCGGATAGACGGCGGATCGGTATTGCATAATTATAAAAAAGGAACAGCGCGAAACGGAGGCTCACAAAATGAAAAGGCGGTTTTTTTCGTTTGCTCTTGTATTTATTATGCTCGCATTCCTGTGCGTCGATACCTATGCCGAGCCGATGCTCTTACCTCTGTCTCCCTTTGATGCGGGACTTATCGAGCGGGCGGTAGAGTCGTCTGCGGGAGGCGAGCCGTTTGCGGTACGGGTGGCTCTCTCGTCGGTGATACTGAACCGTATGAAATGCAAAGAGTATCCCGATTCGGTGCTTCGCATCATCGAGTGCGCGAATTTTTTGTCTCTTGACCGAGAGGTAGAGGTGAGCGAAAAGACGCACACCGCTCTCATCTACGCGAGGCTCGGAAGCTCGCCCTGCCCCGACGCCTGCTACGCTCGGTGCATACGCGGAGGGGAGCTTCCGCCGGCGGCGGGATATATAGTTATCGGAGACTGGGTATTTTGGGAGGAGTAACGTCCTCCCTTTTTGACGTCGGAAGCTAACATATCCTTTCGTAAAGCTCGGTCGCGACGTCGTTGCCGCCGAGGGCGTGGTAGTCGTTATACGCCCTTGTGAGCGTCTCGCGGCGGCAGAATATACAGTTATCGGGGACCGGGTGTTTTGGGAGGAGTAACGTCCTCCCTTTTTGACGTCGGAAGCTCGCATATCCTTTCGTAAAGCTCGGTCGCGACGTCGTTGCCGCCGAGGGCGTGGTAGTCGT
>JAZSLE010000010.1:0-4127 GCA_045535215.1 Eubacteriales bacterium | reverse complement strand
TCGAGCTGCTCCTGTAGGTGCTCGGGCGAGTCGGGGGGAGGAGAGAGATTTGGCATAGTGCATACAGCGGTATATCCGCCTCTTGCCGCAGCCGCCGAGCCCGTCGCAATCGTTTCTTTATATGAAAAACCCGGCTCTCTGAAATGCACGTGCACATCACAAAAGCCGGGAAAAATAGCAATATTATCAAAAACAGGAAAATCAACACGGGATACGTCACCTGTAAAAACAGAAACAGAAGTGCCGTTGAAAAGAATATTACGCTTTTCGATTTTGCCGTTTTCGTACACCTTAGCATTTCTAAACAAAAACCTCATAATATTTCCTTTCTTATTACGCGCAGCAATTGTGCCGCGGAGTTGTCTTCCGTCATATATTTTCTGCTCATTATAACATATATACACGCGCGTTGTCAAGGGTAAAACTGCTTATTTTACGTTAAAATTATATATGCTGTGACGAATTACGTATATTGCTGTCAAATTCTTGTTACGGGAAAGAAAGGTGCTTGTCGGAGAGGAAGGGCGGAAGGGATTTTTCGTCGGTGTGTTGCTTTTTGTATCCCGGGCTTTCTTGACAAGGCTTATGCGGTGTGATAATATATTTATAAAAGGAAAGGACGGTGGTTAAGCTGCTATACAATAATTTAAGCTCATATCTCAAGGCGCGATATGGCGGAAAAATAAGCAAAATATGTATTGACGGCGGCTTCAGCTGTCCGAACAGGGACGGTACGGTCGGTTTTGGCGGATGTATTTACTGCGGTGAGCGCGGTGCCGGTGAGCATATCGACCCTGCGGTTGGGATAGAGGAACAGGCGAGAGGGATGGTTGAGCGAGGAAGATCCGACGGTTATATAGCGTACTTTCAGAACTTCACGAACACCTATGCCCCCACACACGTGTTAAAGCAAAGATACGATGCCGCACTCGTTTCCGATAAAATAGTGGCACTCGCGATAGGCACACGTCCCGATTGCATAAACGAGGAGATAGCCGAGCTGATAGCCGCTTACAAATCCCGTCTTGACGTATGGGTGGAGCTTGGACTGCAGACGGCATCGGATAAGACTGCCGAGGTAATCAACCGCGGATATAATACCGAGGTGTATCTTCGCGCCGCGGAGCTGCTTTCCGCCTACGGCATCCCTTTTGTTGCTCATATGATAATAGGTCTGCCGGGTGAGGGACGGGAAGATTTCCTGAAGACGGTGGACGTGATAAATAAATCGGGTGCCTCCGGGGTTAAAATACACTCTATTTACGTTATGTCGGGCACACGCCTTGCCGATATGTACAAAGAGGGAGAGTACACACCGCCTGAGCTTGACGGATACGTTGAGGCGTGTGCGGAGTGCATATCAAAGCTTCGTCCGGATATGATAGTACACAGGATTACAGGCGACTGCCCCGACGGGATGCTGGTAGCTCCCGATTGGAATACCGATAAGAATGAAATAATAGGTAAAATACGGGCGTATATGTCCGCACACGGTCTTGTGCAGGGATTGGAATATAAGCCGATGTAGGATTAAACGCACAGACTTTTTTAACACGGTAGGCGGATTTTGTACAGATTACACCTTGTTTAACAAGAAAAAGCAGCAAGAGGAGCACTCTTGCTGCTTTTTATGTATTAGCTTCCGGATTCTTCCTGTGCCTTTGAATAAGACTGATAGTACGAAAGGATTGCGTCGTCTATATCCTCGTCGGATATATTGCTTGTGTCACCGTAGTTCTCTGCAATGTAGTCAAGCATATTTTCCTTTACGGACTCGTCTATATCAAGGTTGTTTTCCGCGAATGCCGTGTTGAGATCTTCTCTTACAGCGGCTCTGTATTCTTCCTCACTTGCAAAGTCCTCTCTGCTGTGGGAAAGAACGTTGTGCAGGTCGTTTCGTACATCCTGATACAGTGCCTCTGTGTCGCTGTTAAGACCCATTGACTCGTGCATAAGTCCGAGAGAGATCTTGGTGAAGGATCTTACTATAGGCTTAGCTCTGTCGTATTCATTGAGTCTGGCGATAATCTCGTCTATGATGGTATCACCGTTTTCATTTCTCTGTGTAAGACTCTCGTGAAGGACCTCTGTGTTGCCCTCTGTAAACTTAACGAGCAGTCCTCTCTCACACATTATGAAGTATACGTCCACTACCGTGTCGGCATCTCCCTGAATTGAGTAGGGGGTAGACGTTGAGAACATTTCTATAACAGCCTCGAGAAGCTCGGCGTTAGCACCCTCCATAGGTAACTCGAACGATCCGTTTTTCACACAGCTTGCAAATGCTCTTAATGCATCCGAGCCGCCTCTTGCGAGCAAGGAGCTTTCACCGAGGTCCTCGACCAGCTTGGCAAACGCCTGCTGCTCATCCTCGGATGGATCGGTCCAGTCAAACTCGGGGCTGAGGAGCGGAAGCGCATGTGCGCCTGCCTTCATAACACCGATGATCTCGTCTGCCATGTCTATCTTTTCTCCGCCGATGGTGACTGTTATCATCTTTCTGTAAGCCATCTTGCCACCATAGGTGTTAACGAGCTCAAATATAGGATTATCCGTGATATCGTCAAGCACGTCATCGTAGAGCGCGGTCAATTCCTCGCTCGGTGCTTCCTCGTAGAGCATCGGCTTTGCCTCGACGACAATTCCGCTTACTCCGCTCACGGGGATAAGTATTACCAATGCGATTATAAAGCCCTGGAGAGCTCCAACCACACCGCCGCATACCGTAGACAGGATGTTCTTGCCGTAATTTATCGCACCGACAAGACCTGAGAGCAGGGCATAGAGTGGGAAGAGTATTCCTCTTAACAGGTAGAATATGAGAAGAAAGAGAATGGGGGTAACAACAACTGCCACGAACATCATGATGAATATCGCCGCGGTATCAACTCCTATCTCCGCCGCCGCATGCATGATCATAGGATCAAGCTGCGATGCCGCATCCGGCACGTACGAGAGTATGAGCTCCTCGACTGTCTGCACGTCTGCCGCGTTTATGAGATTTACGAGCAGGTTGGTAAGTCCGACTACGGCAAATAAGCTGCCGACAGCCGCCGCTATAACGGTAAAAAGACGTATGATGGATTTGGAAAAGCCGCGCTTTACACCGCATGCGAGTCCGGAAAGCATCAATACCGCTATTGCAACGTAAACACCGACGGATATTTTCGATCCGAGAGTGCCTGCTCCCAATGAATCAGAAATATAATTTACGAAATTCATAATACTCCTTTCCTCAAAGAGATAATTTCCTACTATGTATTATAGCATAAGATATTATAAAATGCAAGAAAAATATAAAAAATAACAACAAGGAGATATTGCCGTGTCCCGGACGGTGATCCAACGGGCAACGTGCACCTGTCGCCTCTTTTGTCATTGTTTGTCAAAAAAACAAAAAAGAGCGCCCGAAAAGGCACCCACCAAAATTAATATTATCATAAAACAGCACGTCTGTCAAGAGCTTTTGCGATATTTTCTTCTCTGACACTGAATAGTTTACAGTGTGTACATATTTGATAAAAAAGTTTGATTTTTTTCGAAAAAAGTGTTTACTTTTCACAATTAATGTGTTATAATTAAGATGCAAACGGGGGAAGCCCCGATAACCTCACAACTTAATATACGAGAGGTGCGGTGGAATATCCTCGTTTCAATTCCACACGAAAGGAGCTCTCGTTCAGAGAGCGGGTGAACGGTATGAAGATTACTATTTACGGAAAGCAGATGTCTGTGCGCGATTCACTTAAGGTTGCGGTAGAGAGGAAGCTGAAGAAGTTTGATAAGTTTTTCGGTGAAGAAACCGAGGCTTACGTAACCTGTAAGGTGCGCAAAGGAGTGAAGATAATCGAAATTACCGTGAATTATGAAGGTACGACCTTCAGATCCGAGGAAGAGAGCGAAACCTTCATTACGGCTCTTGACAGAGCGTCCGAGGGACTTGAAAGACAGATCAGGAAGAATAAGACCAGGCTTGAGAAAACAGTTAGGCGCGGTGCTTTCGTCATTACGGATGATGACGATGATGAGTACGTTGAAGAGGGCGATTTTGAAATCAGAGTAAAGACGTTCCCCTTCAAGCCTATGACAGCGGAGGAAGCTATTTTACAGATGAACCTTAAAGTCGG
>JAZSLE010000053.1:0-7995 GCA_045535215.1 Eubacteriales bacterium | reverse complement strand
AAGGGTGTTGAGACTCCCGACGGCGGTTACGGTATCTGGCTTGACTCTCCTATGATCGAAATGATCCACGGAGAAGGCACGATAGAGAAGAGAATCCCCGCTATGATGCGTATGTATCTCAAGTACGGCATAGATATGCGTAAGCAGCCTATCCTTATATACCCTACTCTCCATTATCAGAACGGCGGTATAAAGATAGCTGCAAACGGTATGTCCGACGTTGAGAATCTCTACGTTGCAGGTGAGGCAGTAGGCGGTATCCACAGTGAGAACAGACTTATGGGTAACTCACTTCTCGATATCATCATATTCGATAGAAACGCAGGTGTAAACGCGGCCCTCAAGGCAAAGGAGACAACAGTTGGAAAGCTTACACTTTCTCACGTTGACGACTTCGCAAAGGAGCTTAAGGAGGCAGGAATCGTTACAGATAGAGTTTCGCCTATGCTTCTTCCCAGATATACTCACGGAAATCCGAAGTTTGAGGCTAAATAATAATTTTTCAACCGATAAAACATCATAATAATACAGCTCCTCTTTGATCGGGGGGCTGTATTTCAGAGCTTTACACAAAGTATCGTATTTTGTGTGGGGGTGTAAATCGTTAAGGAGGAACAAATGACGATTATTGACGGTATGTGGTCAATTTCCGGAGTAACCTTTCTGCTCTTTTGCGTTTTTGCTATCGCCGCAGTTGGTTACGTTCTCGGAAGGATCACCATAAAGGGAGTAAATCTCGGTACAGGTGGAGTATTTATAATAGCGCTTGTTTTCGGAGCACTTTTCTATAATACGCTTTCCGGACAGCTTTCCGTAGGTGACGCTACCTATGCAAAGGAAGCCCTCAAGATAATAGACACCTTGGGACTCATTCTTTTCGTTACTGCGGTAGGCTTTATTGCAGGACCGAAATTCTTCGGCAACCTCAAAAAATATTTCAGTTCTTATATCGTTCTCGGTGTTATGATCATTCTCAGCGGAGCGGCCGCTTGTATCGGCTGTATCCTCGTTGGAAGAAACTTTACCGACCTCGATCCCAAGGAGTTTACAAGTATCATTGTAGGGCTTTTTGCAGGCGCACTCACCTCTACTCCCGCGTTTACCGCAGGAAAGGACGCCGCTTCCGGATTCTCCGAGTCGTTTGTTGACGCGGTATCCACCGGATACGGTATATCCTACCTCTTCGGAGTGGTAGGAGTAGTGCTTTTCATCCAGCTTGTTCCGAAAATGCTCAAGGCGGATATGGAAAAGGAGCGCAAGCTCATTTCCGCAGGTGATGACGACGCGAAAAAAACGAAGGAAAACCTTATAAATATGGATGGCTTCGGTATAATGCCGTTTGCACTCGCCGCTATATTAGGCGTGCTCATAGGCTCGTTTAAGGTTCAGGGCTTCTCACTCACAACTACCGGTGGATGCCTCCTTACAGCACTTGTTTTCGGCCACTTCGGACGCATCGGAAAGATATCGATAATGCCAAGCGTAGGAACACTCAAGGTGTTCAGAGAGCTTGGACTTATGCTGTTCCTTATAGGCGCGGGAATTTCGGGCGGCTCTACGTTCGTTAAGTACTTTGAACCGGTATACTTCCTCTACGGAATTATCATTACTATCGTTCCCATGGTCCTCGGATTCCTTTTTGCAAAATACGTGCTGAAACTCAACCTTCTCAGCAACCTCGGTTCTATAACCGGCGGAATGACGTCTACACCGGCACTCGGTACGCTTATCAACGTATCCGGTACAGAGGATGTTGCATCCGCATATGCGGCAACTTACCCGATAGCACTTATCGCGGTAGTCGTATCCGCACAGCTTATAATGATGTTCTTCTGACAGATAGTCTTCCGGAGGCAAGTGGCGGGCAACCGGTGTTTGTCCGCCTTTTTTAAGGAGAAAAGAAATGAAGATAAATTTAAGATCAACCGCGATCCTTCTCATACTCGTAATACTGTGTGCTGCGCTCCTTGTCGCATGCTCCAATCCTTCAGAGGGAGGGGTCACTACAGTAGACCCGAGCCTGCTTTCACCGGAGCCGACAGAGATCGGCATAGAGTGGGAAAAAGGATACGTTGGATCGTTTGAAAACATCGGAGACGGAAGAGATCCCAAACAGCTTGCAGGTTCGGGTGCATTCGTCTCGGCAGACGGCTACGTAACGTCAAAGCCGATACTGATTACCGGAAAGACCACCTTGACGTTTGAAATTACGGCCGATATGTCGCAGGAAAAGGTGTTCGTCATCTCTCATTGGGAGAAAAACGGAGACGACACGTATACGCTTGACGTAAAGGCTCCTCACATAAGAGCGTGCGACCTTATCGTAAAGGAAGAGGGTGGCGTATACAAGTACAGCTATACCACAGGCGAAGGTACACAACTGCTTCGCATAAGCGTCCGTTCTGACAGTGAGATCACCGTAATGGCAGCAAACGACAACGCCTCCCCCACTCTTTCAGCGTTTGAAGGTGCATACACTCTTCCCGCAAGCGGAGAGGGAAGCGTTACGGATATCGCACTCAATAAGGGAAGCGTCGGAAGCATAAACAATATTTCGGGCTATAAGCTCGCTATGAATTATGCCGACAGTGCTTTTCTGACTACGCAGAACATACTCATTCCCACAAGGGGAACGACAATAAAATATACGGTTACGGGTGAATACAGCGCAGAGGTAGCCGCGCTTACCTCCTGGTACGCGGCAGAAAGCGGATTCTATGAAAACGACTCGGGCGCACCCAATTTCAACGCGCTTACCGGAGGAAAGGGAGACGTTCAGACCAGCACCGGCAAGGCACAGCACAGCTTTGAGTATATGACCTCGGTGGATAACGAGGTGATAAGGCTTTGCGTTCCTGCGGAAAACACGTCGCTTACGGTAGAGTATTCGGTAAGTGAACGCTTTTTCAAGGGGACACGCGACGACGTATACGTCTATAATATCGGAATGGAAACGATCAGCGACATCGTTTGGCAGCCCGGATATGCATCCTCTCCCTTGGCTTCCGCCTCCGAAAGAGGTCTCATTACAGTAAACTCGTTACCCGAGGGAACGACTCTCAGCTCGAGTGACGTATTTGAGTCCTATATAATATCAAGTCCGATACGCGTTGCGAAGAAGGGAACCAAGCTTGTTATAGCCGTAAACGCTCCCGCAAGAAAGGACATCGCTGTTCTTTCTTCTTATGAAAGTGACGGAGTAACGATAGACTATACAAAGGCGACCTTCATTGGAAATCCCGAGGCGGGCAACGCATATTTTGAGAACTATATCGACAAGAAGAATATTTCGGTATATACGTACGTAACGTCCGAGGATAACGAATGTATAAGATTTACCATTCCCAAGGGGCGTACGTCCTACGTTCCCATTATCGGTATAACCGAGACGGGAAGCACCTCGAACGGAACCTGGGACCGAGTGAATAACTATCACGCGTCTCAGTTCGACACGAAGCTTGTTAATATGAAGGGTAACGAGATAAGTAACCTCACACCGCTCAACGTTATGTGGGACAGAGGATACGTAACGAACTCCGGATTCCTTCAGAAGAGCGCGACGGGATACATACAAAGTGAGCTTATACACCTTGAGAAGAAGGGCTCTGTTCTGTATTTTAAGGTATCCTCCGCGGTAGGAAGTGACGGAAACACGTATATCGGAACAGAGGGATGCGCATTCTCGATATGGGACGGCAACCCAAACAGCCTATCCGCTAAAAGTGTGGTGAAGATGCAGGATCTCGATACCTATCTTACACCCGACGGAAAATTCCGTGTGTACAGATATACCTCCCGCGAGGATAATGAGTACGTCAAGCTTTCTATGAGATATACAGGAAACGTTCAAAACGTTCCCGCAATGGGCATTCCCGTATTCGTAGCCGATAACAGCGTCGCTATAAGCACGGGTGAGAGTGAGATAAAGGTCAAGGCGGACGGTAAGGAATATACTTGCAAGATAAAGCTTCCCGAAGGATATACTCCCGATAACTATTACGGCTTGCTCCTTACGGATAATGAAGGTGCATACAACACCGCTTGCGGTGCCGCTCCTGCGGAAACTGTATGTGTTTACGCAAATGCGGACAGTGACAAGGCTCTTTACGAGATATATTCGTACATTAGCGCACTTTTCCCGATAAACGGAGAGCGCACGTACTACGTGGGAAGCAGAACGGTGCTTTCGCAGTACACGGCGGGAGAGCTTTCTGCGGATAAGCTCACAAAGGACAACACTGCAGTTCTCGTTTCCTTGCAGAACGACAAGAACTATTACGCAAGCATCCTTAACGGAATAACCATGCACGCTATTGGAGACAGTTACTTCCAGGGTTCAGGTCTCGGAAACTATAACACGTGGCCTTCAATGCTCGCAAGAAAGTACAATATGACTCATGTCAATTACGGTATAGGCGGAAGCACGATCGCTAACGTTTCCACCAATAACCCCATGGTAGTGAGATACACCTCAATGGCAAGCGGTCCTGCGGATATCATAATACTTGAAGGTGGAAGAAACGACAGAAACAATGGCGTTCCCTACGGAAGCTTTGACAGTAAGGACGTCAACACTCTTTGCGGAGCTATGAACGTTATGATAGAGGGACTCCATAAAAAATATCCGAACGCACTTATAATTCTCGTTACACCGTGGAACTACAAGGACACATCGGGCGGAGTCACCTACGAATACGCGAAGAAGATGGTAGAGTACGAGGCGCAACTCGGACTTGACTACGTGACCATAATCAATGCCGCAGACACAAGCGTCAGCGGAGTTGATATGAACAATAAATCATTCAGAGAGCGGTACAGCAAGGCAAGCGGCGACGTAAGCCACCTTAACAGTGAGGGTATGGCGAACGTATTCAAGCGCTTTGAACCGATAGTAGCAAAATACTATGCGGAGTTCAAGGGCCTTCAGATAGATGCAAACGGTGCTCTTGTGAAATGACAAAAGCAAAGGGACGGAGATTTCTCCGTCCCTTCTTCGTATATGCTTGCCGTGAATTCGGCGTTACCTATCCAATATTTTTAATCTGTTGACTGCGTTTTTCGTTTTGCGGTTTCCGGCCTTTTGGTTTAGCTGCTGCTCTCAAATAATATAAATAAACTGCCCCGACGTCCCAATGCTACGTTGGACTGTCGGAGCAGCTTGTTGCTTTATTTTATTAGCCTTTTTTATCTTTTTTCGGACGTGTACACAGGTTGAGAACAAACACCGAAAGAATTATTATACCGGTAACGATGAATATACCGAGCATTCCGTATGCAATGATAGGAAGCGAATTTATAAAAGCAGTTACGTCTATTTTCATATCATACCTCCGTTATCAGAGAAGAGAGCTTACAAGGGTAAGCATCAGACCGCCCGCAATTACCGAAGCGACCTGTCCGGAAACGTTTACGCCGATAGCGTGCATAAGAAGGAAGTTCTGGTTGTCCTCCTTGAGTCCCATCTTGTGAACCACACGTGCAGACATCGGGAACGCGGAGATACCTGCCGCACCGATCATGGGGTTTATCTTGTTCTTGGAGAAGAGGTTCAGGAACTTTGCGAAGAGTACGCCACCGATTGTGTCGAATATGAACGCTATAAGACCTATAGCAAGGATCATGAGAGTCTCTATCTTTACAAACTCGTCTGCTCTCATCTTTGCGGCAACGCTTATTCCGAGGAATATCGTTACGAGGTTTGCAAGCACCTTCTGTGCCGTATCAGAGAGGCTGTTGAGAACGCCGCACTCACGGATGAGGTTGCCGAACATCAAAAAGCCTACGAGTGCAAGGCTCTTGGGAGAGAAGAGACCGACGACAATAGTGATGATAACGGGGAAGAGTATTCTTGTCATCTTGGAGACGTTCTTCTGCTCGTAGGGCATACGAATGAGACGCTCCTTCTTGGTCGTTATAAGCTTTATTATCGGGGGCTGAATAATAGGAACAAGCGCCATATACGAATAAGCGGCAACTATTATAGCACCGAGATAATTTGATTCGAGAGTGGTAGCGATAGATATGGACGTAGGTCCGTCTGCCGCACCGATTATACCGATGGACGCCGCATCCTTGAGTTCAAATCCGAAGAGAGAAGCCATACCGAATGCGAAGAATATTCCAAACTGAGCCGCAGCACCGAAAAGCATAAGCTTGGGATTGCTGAGAAGCGGTCCGAAATCGATCATAGCACCGATTCCTATGAACAGGAGAAGCGGAAACAGCTCGTTGGCTATACCTGCGTTGAAGAGAAGGTCGATAACGCCTTCTTCACCGATAGCACCCGAATTGGGCAAGTTTACGAGTATAGCACCGAATCCCATGGGAAGAAGGAGAGTAGGCTCCATTTCCTTTTTGATCGCAAGGTAAATAAGAAGAGCTCCTATTACCCACATTACGACAAGCTTCCAGTCCTCCATTATATTGAAGGATGCAAGATTATCAAAGATAGCACTCATATTTAAACCATCCTTTTTGTTTTTCTGTCATTTGAAGCAAAGCCACAATACAAAATTATTATACCATTTTTTTGGGATAATATAAAGGTGTTAAGAATTATGATTTGATGAATTTATTTTTAATTATGTATATTCATGTTCACATAATCCGTGTCATGGTCAAGCACTTATGCATATACTGAAAGGGAAGACGGCAAATAACGTCTACTGAATACGGAGGAACATATGGCTATATTCACAAATCAGGCACAGATAACCTATAACGGCAGGACGGTGCTTTCAAACGTCGCACAGGGCGAGATACCCGAGCTTTACACTATAACTAAGAGAGCTCTCGGAGATACCTACTCGCCGTACGGAAGCAAGACCTACGTAGTAACGATAACGAACGCATCCCGGACCGCACTTAGCGGAGTTACCGTTAATGACAATCTAGGAGAATACACGGTCGGAGGAGAGGCGTATTATCCTCTTGATTTTACGGGACCGATGCTTGTTTTTGTAAACGGCGGAGAGGGTGTAAACATAGAGCCTACCGTTACGGCTCCCACTCTTGAGTATACGATCCCTACGGTGCCTGCGGGCGGAAGCGTCGTTATAGTATATGAAACGGCGATAAACGGCTTTGCCCCTCTTGCGAGCGGGTCGACCGTAGATAACACGGTTGTCGCGTCGGGAGGAGGCTTGTTTGCTCCTATAAGCGACACCGAAACGGTAAGTATCGGTGAGGGTGCGATACTTTCGCTCAATAAAAGCGTGACGCCCACTACCGTAAGCGACGGAATGCTCACGTATACGATAACCGTTCTTAACAGCGGCAACGTAGCGGCTGACGGAGTCGTTCTCACCGATACGTTTGATCCTATCCTTTCGGATATAACCGTAACACTTGACGGCGAGCCCTTTACCTTCCCCGACGGATACACCTACGACAGCACAAGCGGTCTGTTTACTATACCCGAGGGAGTCATAACCGTGCCCGCGGCTACCTATACGACTCTTGAGGACGGACAGATAGAAACTGTTCCCGGCGAGGTAGTGATAACGATAAGCGGAAGAATATAAAAATAAAAGCTATCGTCGGGGCCTCCCGACGGTAGCTTTAAAATATAGATCTTATGAGTGCTTCCATATCCGCAACAGTAGCCGCTCTCATGATGCCGTCGCGAAGACCTGCCGCACCGTGAATGCTTTTTATATATCTTGCCATATGGTTTTTTATCTCGGCTATTCCCGAACGCTCGCCCTTGCATTCGACCGAGCCGTGAAGGTGTCTCAGCATTACCGAGAGGACCTCGTCGCTTGACGGCTTGCGTATCTCACCGTTTGCTGTCGCGCTCTTTATTTGTGAGAATATCCACGGGTTTCCGAGAGAGCCGCGTCCGATCATTATGCCGTCACAGTCGGTGGCGTTCATCATGTGGATGGCATCGTTCGGTGTGTTTACGTCGCCGTTTCCGATGACGGGGATGGAAAGCGCAGCCTTTACTTTTGCAATCTGCTCAAGGTCAGCCTTCCCGGAGTACATCATATCCTT
>JAZSLE010000156.1:0-9706 GCA_045535215.1 Eubacteriales bacterium | reverse complement strand
TATATGGACGTAAGCGCGGTGTCTCTCGGATTGAGGTGCCCGTCTTCACCTGCGCAAGCCCATACGCGCTTACCCAGTGCGAGAAGGTCCGTCCAAAGCCTGTAGTTTGCCACGGTGTAATCACAACGCATATCCGAATAGAAGACCTCTATACCCGTTTCGTCGCGATACCAGTAATCAAGCGGATCGTCGGATACCATAACCTGCTTCGGATGGGGGTGAACGAAAAATCCTCCGCGTGCCTTAACCGCGTCTATAAGCTCACAAAAGCGCTCTCGGGTAAATCTCGGATATATAAAATGTCCCTCCTGACCGCCCTCGAACTTATATTCCTCAAACTCGGACAAAAGATCCTCAAGCCGGGCGGATGACTCGAATATCATATTGTAGTGCATTCCGGGATTCTTCGCACCTATATCGGTTATCGCGGTTCCGGGCTCGGTTCCGCTTATAAATATGCTGTCGTCCCAATCGGGAAGGTACATATGGCGTACCTGTCTGTGGTCAAGTATAGCCGCAAAATCCATATCGAGTGCCTTAAGGCCTATCTTCCACTCGGCAAGTGTTCTTTGTCCGTCGCTCGTTCCTCCGGACGACGAATGATTATGCAGGTCTCCGTAGTATACCTGCCTTTCCTTGTACAGTTCCTCAAGCTTTTCTATATTATTCATAATAGCTATCCTCTTTTCAATGTGATCGATTTTAACGTACCTCAAAAACTCTCTGCGCGCTATATTATAACATAAGCGGACGTATTTTTCAATACACAAAATAACATTTTTTCGTTTGTTTGATTTCGTTTAGCATAAATATCAGCAAGGGAGACGGTACAACCGTAGACTCCATCACCGAAGTCTTCCGTACGTACGAGACCGCAACCAAAATCCAATTTTGATTGACTCCAATGTTATCGGGAGGCTTTATACAACAAACGCAAAAAAGTAGGCACCCCCGACAAGGACATCAAATATGTGGTCAACAAGGAAATTCCTCTTTACAAGGCTATGTTATCCTACAAAAAGATAGACCAATCACCAAAATCAAATTTTCCGCTTCCGTGACAAAGCTGACTTCTGTTCTCCAGTCCCTGTAAAGCTTCCGCCATACGTAAAATGATTTCCGGAGTAATATCCAAGGAATGATGTGCAGGAAAAACTCGCGCCGTGCGATATGAAGAAATTTTCTTCAAAGAATTCAAATATACCTTCGGGTCGGTTGAGCGGTAGTTTGCATATAAAATTCCCCTATAGACCAGATCTCCCGTAAACATAAAGCCGCTCGTCTCGTCAAAAAAGCACATATGTCCCGGAGAATGCCCGGGTGTATGGATCACCCGGATACTTCTTTCTCCAAGCTCTATTACGTCGCCATCATCAAGCAATTTGTCGGGACTTCCGCAAAACAGCTCATATTTTTCAGCGTTAAAGTCTCGTGGCAGATCAGATCCGTCTTCAAGCATTTTCCGAATCAAAGAAATCGGTAGCGGGAACTCTCCGCAAAGCCAATCCGCTTCATCTCTGTGAGCCAATATCTCGTTAAAGTGTTTGTGTCCGCCTATATGGTCCCAGTGAGCATGTGTTGCCACAACGGTAACCGGTTTATCCGTTATCACCAAGACCTCTTCGTAAATATTGCCTATACCAAGTCCACTGTCAATAAGCAACGCCCTTTCCTTTCCACAAAGCAGGTAGCAGTGTGTTTCCTCGGGATGACGGTATTCACTTATAACGAAGGTTGCTTCGTTGATCTTCTCCACCGTGAACCAATCACTTTTTGTCATTTTATGCACCCCCGAAAAAGCATCGACGTTTTATGCGTGCGCAAAGCCGACGACGCTCAGTCTTTTTTTGCTTCAAAGAGCTTGAATACTGCCTCGGACATTACCGTAACCTTTTTTGAGGTGTCCCCGGACTGATTTTTCGCAGAAAGAAAGATTCCCTCGTCAAGTCCCGTAATAATGGCAGGCTTGCCCTTTATTACAACGATCGCCGTCTCGCCGCGGTTTATCCTCGGCTTGAAAAGTACCTTTTTCTCTATGCTCGGCGTTCCCATTCCGCCCATCATATGATACTCCTCCCAATATATCGTTTCATCCTTCTCGCAGCGTATCTGCACGTTTTTGCCCGCCGCCTTTTTTGTCATATAGACAACGTATTTTTTGTCGGCAACGTCAAGCGCGGATACGTTAACGTATTCGTTGAAGTCATCGGGACTTGCGAATTTACGGTAGCGGCTGTAAAACGACATATTGCTCTCGCTTGAGCAAGTCATTATGTCGCCGACGTCACAGCGAAGCGCGTCGCATATCCTTGCAAGCGTGTCTGTCGTCACAGTCTCGTTTTTCGAAAGCTTTGCTACAATACGGGAGCTAAGTCCCGTGACCGCCATCAAATCCGCCTTTGACATATTTCTTTCCGCAAGCTGCTTCCAGAGTCGTGAATAATCCATATACATAGCTTCACCGCCTTTCTGATTATATTATAGCACAATATTCGCATTTTGTCAATATACTTTTACTAAAGTAAATTGTTTTTTCATTTTTCGTTGTTTTTAAGTAAAAAAGAGGCCGCTCCAACTTTGGAACGGTCTCTCATAAGCTCTTATTTGCTTTGTGATGCGCCTTCGCTTTTCGCCTTCTTGAACCTGACGATACCTATCGCAGAGGAAACTATAGCCACGCCCTCGTTAAGTATTCCGCCGACAGTAAAGACTATCGCGTTATACGTAAGCACCATGCTTGACGTAAGCAAAATGCTGTAGCGGAGTGTCTGCGGTACGCCGAGCGACATAAAGAATGTATTCAGTGCAAGTGCTATTATCATAAGAAGTGAGACAGGACCCTCCCACGAGAGAACACCGCAGAATATCATCGCCGCCACCAGCACAGCCGTAGATATGCGGTAAAGAAATGTACCCGGCTTAAAAAAATAAAAGACGAGGTTTCTTATTATGCACACAATGTTGAGAACAAATCCGGTCATAGCACCCAAGAACATATATCCGAGGCAATTGCACAGAGTTGCGCCCGTTTGTAATGCGAGAAGCATTTTATTGTTGTTCACCTGATATGAGATAGCCATTATTATGGTGGTGACTATTCCAAACAACTGTCCTATTATAACATTCGCTTCCATATTTATTCTCCGTTAAAACACAGTTGATAAAGAGATTGCTTACGGTCTAATATTATATCACATTGTTATGAAAATTTCAATAGGTATATTGAATTATACGTCCGAAAATCTCCTCATATATTCGGTGGGTGTCATATGCATCCTTTGCTTAAACGCCTTACAAAAATGGCTCGGGCTTGAGAATCCGCATTCATCTGCAATATCCGCTATACTGCGGTCACGTTCAAGGAGCATCTGCATAGCCTTTTTTATGCGCAGATTTATCAAAAAGCGCTTTGGCGAACAGCTCAGATGCTTATCAAACAGCTTTCGCAAATACACCTCGCTGATGCCGCACCTCTCCGCTACGGAAACGTTAGTAAGCGTCGGATCGGAGTATCCGCTTTTGATAATTGCCATAGCGCTCTTCAATTCGTAAGGAACGTGGCGATCGAATATCATATGGAGCATCTCGTAAAATATGCTAAGTATCAGAAGTCTGTCCTCCGAGGAAAAGAAGAGCTTTCTCATTCTTTCGTAGTCGGTGAGCAGCGCGTCCGGATCCTCTATGGGAATTACGGTAACCGTATCGCAAGCAAGTCCTTTGCAATCAAAATTTATCACCGGAAAATATCCAGTCTGCCTTCTGTGTATAGAATAGCTTCCGTGCTTTGGCAATATTACCGCAACGCTTTTATCCGATACGTACTCGATGCCGTTTTGCTCGTACACTATCCTTCCCTCCTTACATAAGGAAAGGCCATACGTTGCTCTGTCGGTCATACTGTCGGTTTTACCGCTCTCGGAGAAGACGGTAACGACTCCCGTAACGTCGGTAACGACAACGTTATGTAAATTCATACTCTCACCTCACGATCCCGGTTCATTATATCATTTTATGCAACAATAGTCAAGATACTTTTTTAAATTAGTATCAAAAAAGACAATTAATATCGTTTTTCTTATTGACTGTAAAGCAGTTTAATGATATAATTAAGCTGATAAATATCGAAAGGAAGGTTTTTTATGAGCTTTAACGGTCAGGTTGCAATATCAACGGGCGCTGCGTCCGGAATGGGACTTTTGTTTGCCCAAAATTTCACATCTCTCGGTGGAAACGTTGTAATGTGCGACGTAAACGAGGAGGCACTTGCCACATTGGTAGATGAAATCAACAAAAAAGGAAACGGAAGAGCGATCGGCGTAAAATGTGACGTTCGTGACTACGCGCAGGTATGCGCCGCAAGAGACGTTGCCGTCAAGGAATTCGGAAGAATAGATATCCTGGCAAACTTTGCGGGAGGAACTGCAGTCCGTATGCGCAACGTGGACCGCGAAAAGTATCCTGAATTTCCCGACGTTCCGATAGACGTATACGATTGGGGTATAGACGTAAACCTCAAGGGCCCGTTTTATTTCGCACACGCGGTATTGAAGCAGATGAGAGAGCAAGGCAACGGTCTAGTTATAAACATAGGATCTATCACCGGTGCGGAAGGAGACGGCTACGGAATGGACTATCCCGCATCCAAGGCAGGTCTTATGTACGGCCTTACGAAGTCGATCGCACAATTCGGCTCAAAGTACGGTATCAGATGCGTATGCGTTTCTCCCGGTCCCGTTCTTACAAGAGCCTCTATGGCGAAGATGAAGACCATGCTTGGAAGAGCCGCAGAGCCGCAGGAAATAATAGATCTGATACTCTTCATTGCGTCCGATAAGGGACAGTTCATCAACGGTGAAAATATTATGATAGACGGCGGCAGAAACGCCATGGGAAGAAAATAAAATTCATCCTGAGGAGAAATAATATGAGTTCTTTTTTAAACCACAGTAAGCCGTTGATAGTTTCAATGGTTCAGGCAACCACACCCGACGGTGTAAAGGAGCTTATGGATCTTTCTCTCAGCGAGGGCGCGGACGCGTTCGGAATGCAATTTTGCAAGCTGGAGAAAGAGCATCACAACGAAAGCACGTACAAGACGCTTTTTGAATATGCGAAAGGCAAGCCCACGTACGTAACGAACTACAGACTCTCAACCAACAAGGATAAGACCGACGATATGCTCGGCGAGGAGCTTATCGGTATCGCGGAATGCGGTGCGACCCTCTGCGACGTTATGTCCGATTTCTACGACAGGCAGCCGGGCGAATTTACGACCGACCCAACTGCGATAAAAAAGCAAAAGGAGCTTATCAAGTTAATTCACGCTCGCGGGAGCGAGGTGCTTATGTCCACGCATATTCAGAAGTTCACACCTGCCGAAAGGATCCTCGAGATAGCACTTGCACAACAGGAAAGAGGTGCGGATATCTGCAAGATAGTAGCGGGGGCGTCCACTATGTCCGAGCAGATAGAAAATTTTCGCATAATAGATCTTCTGAGAGAAAAGCTCAGTATTCCCTTCCTCTTCCTTTCGGGCGGTAAAAGCCGTCTCATCCGAAGGATCGGAGGCGAGCTCGGATGCTGTATGTATCTGTGCGTTGCAAAACACGACGCGCTCGCTACACCGATACAGCCGCTCATAAAGGACGTAAAGCTGATACGCAGTCTCGTTTGCGAGGAATAAGGCAATGGAAAGATTTATGGAGGTCGTACGCGGGATATATCGGCTGAAAATACCGTTCGAAACGATATACACGTCAGTATTCCTCGTGCTTGGGGAAAATAAGCTCATTCTCGTGGACTGCGCCTCTTCATCAAGCGACGTAGACGAATATATCGTCCCCGCGCTGAGTGAAAAGGGGTATACGATATCCGACGTAGACGTGCTCGTTTTGACTCACCGACACGGAGACCATTCGGGAGGAAAGTCTCGCATATTGTCTCTTTCACCGAATATTGAGGTGGTAACCACGGCAAGACAGCTTTGCGACGATATTTACACCTATCCGCTTGCGGGACACACAAAGGACTGCATCGGAGTTCTCGATATGCGCACGTGCACTCTCATTTCGGGTGACGGACTTCAGGGCGCGGGAGTTGATAGATTCCGTTGCTACACCGAAGACCGCTCCGCATACGAAAAAACGCTTGCCGCGGTGCGGCAGGATGCAAGAATAGAAAATATTATCTTTTCACACGCATACGAGCCATGGAAAAACGACGTCGCTATAGGAAGAGACGCCGTGGATTCTTGTGTTTCTGCTTGCTTTGACTATGCAACGAATCGTTGAGCATATTCCGACGCTCGTTGGTGGACTTAAATAACACAAAGTGGTATAATTCAGTCACGGACTGGAAAGGCAGGCACTATTATTACCTTTGGTGAAAGATTGCTCAAGCTCCGTAAAAGCAAAAGGTAACAGCACTTGCCCGCAAGAACAAGCATAGTTTCAAAACAAAACGCACTTCGTACGAAGTGCGTTTTGTTTTGATGCGTCTTGACAAAAAAGATGCCTCTTCATTTCGAGGAGACTTCCCGTCAATGCGGAATTTGTTAAATGACCGTATACGAAAACGCCCTCGTGCCAATTTGGTACGAGGGCAATAGTTTTTATTCAATGTCCATTCTTATTACATTGGTGTATTTAATCATATTCTCGAATCTCTTTAGCAATATAGTGAAAGTATCTACCATATTGTTTATCGGTTTCTTTAATTGCTTCTTCGGAACGTTCCCAATACAATTCCACAATTTTTTCGTCGGTCACGTTGATCCTCCATTCGTAGTTTATTTGAAAGCCTTTCACCTTAATATACAGGAAAATATATCTTCACATTGCATCAATACAAAAAAATATATCATATTTTTTTGAAAAATGTGTGAACTGATATAAAAATATGGGTGCCACCGAAGCGGCACCATTGAATATCGAAATATGGTTATTCCTCTATGGTGACAAGCTCTTCTGAGTATTCAAGCAATAAATTTTTAACCATAGTTAGCTCCTTTCGCGTTATTCACATCTAAATCACACCGCAGGCGTGCATGGAATCCGCAACTTGTTGCAGTATGTCCTCAGCCAGTGAGGGCTGTATGTTATCAAACCGACAACAGAGATACACGCTTGCGCGTGATGCCATACGCGAGTATGTGCGTCAAGGGGATAAAAACATCCTCTACCGCGCTTTGAAGAGATTTAACAGAGGAGTGTACCGTAACGTGAAAGCCGTAATCCCACAAAACATTTGCAGCGCGCAGGGTTTCGGTCGGGGAAGTGGTCGGCAAGATCGTTCTCAATTCAATATTGCGAACGCCGTGCTTCCACAATTGCGGCAAAAGCGTTGTGGGCTTCATGGACGGATCGTCGGTAGATAAAAGCTTTGGGTACGATAGTGATATTCCAATCTTTTGTTTTATAAACTACTTTATTTTATCTTTTTTATCATTTCAGGATAAAAGGCGGTGAAACGGTGTCATTTCACCGTTTTTTACTTGCCTAATAAAGTCAAGCTCGTCAAGGACAGGCGTTTTGGATTGCATACCTGCAAGCGAAGCTTGCTTTGCAGCAGAGTGATTGTCAGAGCCTGCAAAAGGTATCAATTCGTAATGCTTTGCGTAAAGCTCCGCCATGGAGTTTTCAGACTCCAATCGGCTGGCATTGTAGATCTCCACGCCGTGCACGTGACGGGGGAACAATCTGATGTGATCGATATAACAAGCCTCGCGGAACGGATGCGCCTGAATGATAAACGCGCCCTCCTCTGCCATGAAGGTCAGCATTTCCGATTTTTTCAGAGTCTCAATTTCGGGGTGCTTCAAAAACCACGCTTTATCAAGCCCGTAAACAAGGAAATCTGTTCCTTTATAGGAGCACTCTATTCCAAGAAAAACAGAAATCCCCAGGTCCTTTCCTAATTGAACTCCTTTTTCATAATCGGAAAAATAGAATTCTATCCGCTCCTCATAGGAAGCGGTTTTATCATAGTTTATATTTCCGTCAACAAAATGATTTGTAATAAATACGCCTGCATATCCAAGGCTTTTGTAAAACGAAAGGGACTCTTTGACGTCTGCCTTTGCACATTTGCTCACGGGATAAGTATGTAAATGAGTTTCGTATAAATATGGTTTCATAATAGAACCGCCTTTCTTGATTTTATTATAGCACAAATTGAATTGTTTGTAAAGAGTAATGTTGCGACTTCGTTGCAGTGATGTTATGGCTTCAGCATAGTGATGTATTGCGCTTTTGGCGCAAAGTGATGTGATGTTTGCCCACTTCGCCACAAGGCGAAACATCACTCACACAGTGAACATCACTGCCGAAGGCAACACCACTTGCCCGCAAGGGCAAACATCGTTCCAAACAAAAGAGCACTGCTCTCGCAGTGCTCTTTTGTTTGGGGCGTGTTGACAAAAAAGATGCCAGCATGCCTTCTTGCTTTACTCAGCCATTACATAATCGAACAAATACGATCTGCAATCGATATATCTCTTTTTAACTGGGCACGCTCGCGCTGGTTCGAGAGCTTTGTAGCACTCAATTTTCTCTATGAGCAATACCGTGAGGATTGGATTATTGATTTTGCCAAGATAATAAAGGAGCAAGGCGCTGATTACGACAGCTTCACAGAGCTTTGGAAGCGTCCGCTTTGCAAATGGACGTACGAAACGCATATAGTAAATATTGGAATGATGCTAAAACACGAGGCAATAAGCTGCGATCTTCTCGGAGAGAGCTACACCGACTCGGCAGAGCGTCTCTTTACGGTACTTAAGGAATACAACAGCACACCCGTGGGGTACCTACCGTAAAGCAGTTTTTATCAATATAAAAAGGGACGAGATTTTCTCGTCCCTTTTGCACACGACCTTGCTTGCAAGGTATAGTGTTTATTAAAATTATTTCGTTCGGCACTCGTCGCATCTCTTGAGAAAATTCTCAAAGAATTTATGCTCGATAGCGTCTCCCATTCCGTGAAGCGTTTGCTCGGGGTGCCACTGTGTCGCGAAAATATTCTTCTCCTTCCACTCGATAGCCTCGATCTCGCCGTCGTCTGTTCTCGCAACACACTTAAAATTTGACGCAATTCTATCCACACACAATCCGTGATGGCAGTTTGTAATTGCTCGCTCCTTTTTAAAAACATCCCAAACAAAGGAGTCTTTCTCGATATTGATGGGGTGTGTGCAGCTTTCCTTGTCATAATGAGCAGCACTATTTGCAACATGTCTGAGAGAGCCTCCGAAAAAGACGTTGAGCGCTTGATGGCCTCCGCAAATTCCGAATATCGGCTTACCCGCCTCGTAAAATTTCTCTATAACCTTTGAATCGAGCGCATATTCGTCGGGATTTCCATTTGACGGGCAGTCTTCACCACCCCAATATTTAGGATTTATATTTGCGCCTGAACCCGGCACGATAAGACCGTCACATACGCCACATATTTCGTCAAGACCGTATTCGGACATGACAGCAACCATTCCTACCCCATACTTGTCAGCCAAGAGCTTGTAATCGTGCATAATGTAGTAGCGCTGATTCCAAAATCTATCGTTTTCTTTTTTTAAATCAACGTATCTCAACAAAACAGCAATGTTCATAACGGTACCCTCTTTTACTTATTTCCTTATGTGTTCGGGCTCTGTTTTCGTCGCCCTCGTTGAATTAATATACCATAAAATCAATGATTTGTCAATGAAGCA
>JAZSLE010000097.1:0-2600 GCA_045535215.1 Eubacteriales bacterium | reverse complement strand
ATGGCTACGATCCGACTTCGCCCTACTCGTTTGATTTTTCAAGATCTGATGAGCATTTCAAATGGGAACTCGACGCACTCGACAAATGCGCTGAGGATTCCGATATCATAGTTATGCCCGAAAGCACCAATGTTCCTTGCCTCGCAAAGACCTATGAAGAAACGATACAGAGCGTTGAAAAATATACCGACTCTCTGCTTAAGAAGGCGGCGGAAACAGCAAAGCGATGCTCGTCCGTTCTTTTTCTGAACTGCACCTACAAGGTTGACGACGGATATAGAAACACGACGCTTGCTTTCGATAAAAACGGAAATATCGTGGGCAAATACTTCAAGCAGCATCTCGTTGAATCCGAGATGTACAGGAGGAAGCTCGACAAGGAATATTCGTGGGATTTTTCCGAACCGACCGTAATTGAGATAGACGGAGTCAGATACGGCTTCCTCGTATGCTACGACTTCTATTTCTACGAGGCGTTCGCAAATATGGCGCGTCACAACCCCGACGTTATTATAGGATGCTCTCATCAGAGGAGCGACACTCACGACGCGCTTGAAACGATGTCAAAATTCTGCGCATACAACACCAACGCCTACCTTCTTCGTTCGTCAGTAACTCTCGGAGACGATTCTCCCGTAGGCGGTGCAAGTCTTGTCGCGGCACCCGACGGAAGCATTCTGCTCAACATGTACAACGAGGCGGGTATAGCGTACACCGAGATTGATCCTCACAAGAGACACCTCAAGCCTGCGGGATTCGGAAATCCGAATGCTACTCATCACAGCTATATGGAGATAGGAAGACGCCCGTGGAAATACAGACCAGGCGGAAGCGCTATAGTAAGATTCGATAACATAATGCCCTACCCGAGATTCTGCGCGCACAGAGGCTTTAACACAATAGCACCGGAAAACAGTCTTCCCGCATTCGGGGCGGCTGTGGCTATGGGCGCAGAGGAAATAGAGTTCGACATTTGGTCTTCAAAGGACGGAGTTATAGTTTCTATACACGACGCAAAGCTTGACAGAGTATCGGACGGCGAGGGTAAGGTATGGGAGCACACGTACGAGGAGCTTTTACGGTATGACTTCGGGTCAAAGCGCGGAGATGAGTTCAGAGGGCTGAAGATACCTACGTTTGAGGAGATCCTCAAAAAGCTCGCTTGCCACGTCGTAATGAACGTACACGTAAAATCTCCGAACAGGGTAGATCCGCTTCCCGAGGAAACGATAAACGAGATCGTAAGGCTCGTAAGAAAATACGACTGCACCGATCACGTATACTTTATGAGCGGAAACGCTGCCGTACTGCAGCAGCTCAGAGATGCGGCGCCCGAAATTTCAAGATGCGCGGGTGCTTCAGCAGATCCGTGTGACGACCTCGTAGACAAGGCGTTGAAGTTCGGAGCACGTAGGATACAGCTGTTCAAGCCGCATTTTGCAAAGAACGACCCTGACTACGTAAAAAGAATGATAGACAAGGCGCATGCAAACAACATCGTATGTAATCTCTTCTATGCAGACGATCCCGAAGAGGCGCGCTACTATCTTGAGCTTGGAGTTGACACCGTACTCACGAACGACTACAATCGTGTTTCTGCGGTAGGTAAGGATTTCGAAAAGTACTATATGAATCCAAAGGAACTCAAATAACGTCAAATCACCGCACGTATCGTGCGGTGATTTTTCATTCGGGTATATCTGATTTGAAGTACGCATCTATGCCGTCGGCTATCCCTATCGCTATTCTTTTTCGATAGGCCTCAGTAAGCATAAGCTTATCCTCCTCGGGATTAGACATATAGCCGACCTCAACGATCGTAACCGGGACAAGCGACCAATTTATACCGCTCATCGTGTCAGTGTCGTATATTCCGCGATCTGCAGCTCCCGTTTTTCCGCACAGGTGCTTCAGTATACTATCTGACAGTTCTCTGCTCTTATCAATGAGATCACGTGTCAGAAAAGGGTTATCATAGGTTGGGGCGCAGGTCAAGGCTCCGTTTACGCTTTGGTTTACCGAGCCGTTTGCGTGTATTCTCACAAACACATCCGATCCGCTTTCGTTTGCTACCATTGCGCGCTCTGCATTACTGAGAGGACAATCGTGAGTTTCTCTTATCATTATGACCTCATAGCCTCTTAAGATCAATTCGTTTTTGAGAATAAGCGATATCTCAAGTGTAAGGACGTACTCCGGAACTCCGGTATACACTCCCACGGTACCCGAGGAGAGCTTTGATTTCATAATATCGGAGCCGGGACCTATGGGCTCCTTTTCAAAAATTCCGCCCTTTTGATGTCCTGCGTCGATGCATACGACGTGTCCTCTCGCACCGTCGGTACTGCTTTCCTCGGTATGAGTGGACGTTATCGCATCTGTCAGCATTTCCGCCGTCGTATCCGTCATTTCAAAAGGCGCTTCGGGCAATGTGTCCGATCGGCAGGACGGAATGCTTATCAAAAGCAGTATGATAAACATCGAAAAAATAAGTATACGTATTATTCGTCTCATTCAGCCACCTCCTGAGGTACGCTTATTTTGACCCGCAAGGGAGAGAATAATGTTAACGAAGAGTAAATATTAAAAAAGTTCCAAAA
>JAZSLE010000078.1:0-11303 GCA_045535215.1 Eubacteriales bacterium | reverse complement strand
GACATGGCTACGATCCGACTTCAATTACTGAGTATGTCGTACTGTATCTTAGGAAGAGACGCAACGTCGCTCAGATCCTTGTATTTTATCTCGGGCTTACCGCCCATTACTCCGATACCGGAGCAGGGCACGTCGCAAAGCACCTTGTCGGCAGATCCGACAAGCTTTGGATCATCGTTTCTCGCATCTGCGCATCTTACGGAGATGATATCTATTCCGAGCGTCCTTGCCCCGTTTTCGATGAGCGAGAGCTTTGATGCGTGCAGGTCCGACGAAAGAATCCTTCCTTTATTATTCATAAGAATAGCACTGGCGTAGCTTTTACTTCCCGGTGCCGCGCAGGCATCTATAAGAAGCTCACCCTCGGATGCCCCAAGCGCTATTGCACACAGCTGACTCGCCTCGTCCATCGGAAGAAATTTTCCGAGGAAAGCATCGGCAAGATAGGAGTACGGAGCGTTGGTCTTTACACACATATGTGAAAGCCGTCCCTCAACTGCCTCGTAGCCGCTCTCTCTTATCCTTTTTATCATATCCTCTCTGCTTGTGAGAAGAGTGTTAACGCAAATATCCATACGGTCTGCGCCGAGAAACGCCGCGAGAATGCTTCTGCATCTCTCCTCACCGTATACGTCAAACAGCCTGCGACAAAGCGAGTGGGATACCGAAAGCTCTACCGACATTCTTTCTATAGGATCCTTCGGAAGCTCGTATCTGCCCTCGCGCCTTATAAACGAACGCAGGATAGCGTTAACAAAGCCCTTGCTTCTCTTTCTCGCAAGAGAAACGCTCTCGTTGACGACTGCGTACATTGGCACTGAATCCATATATGTCAGCTGATACAGTCCCATACGCAGAATGTTGACCGTGTCGGGATCGAGCTTTCCTATCGGTATCGAGGAGAAAGCGGATATCACGTAGTCAAGCGTAAGTCTTCTCTCGGTAACGCCTTTAACAAGTACGGAGAAGAGCGATCTGTCGTTTGCGCTGAGCGGATTGTTCTTGATAACGTCACTTATTATGATGTTTGAAAATCCACCCTTATCTATTTTGATCAATGAGTTAAGCGCGAGAGATCTCGCAATGCTTACCTTAGATTCGTCCGCCATTGCTCAGTTCCTTCTGTTTCTGCTGTTTGCGATCAATATAAGTCTCAGAAGCGAAAGCAGGGATACGGCAAGAGACGCAACGTAGGTCATAGCCGCGGCGGTGAGTACCTTTTTAACTCCGCGAAGCTCCTCATCGGAAACTCCGAAGCCTGCTATCGTGCTTACCGCCCTCTTACTCGCGTTGAATTCAACGGGAAGAGTCAGCAGTTGAAACAGTACAGCCGCCGAAAATGCGATTATTCCGACATAGCAAAGTCCCACGGATGAAAGCAATAATCCAAGTACGAACAGCGGCATTGCTATCTGCGAGCCGATATTCGCCACCTTGATGATCGACACACGAATCTTTATAAGAGAATATCCTCTCGCATACTGTATAGCGTGACCAACCTCGTGAGCGGCTATTCCGCACGCAGCTACGCTTGCAACGTTGTAGACACCGTCGGAAAGTCTTATCACGTTTGTTCTTGGGTCATAATGGTCTGTCATTTGTCCGGCGATGCGCTCTATCCCCACGTTGTAAAGTCCATTCTCATCAAGTATCCTTCTTGCACATGCATATCCCGTCATTCTGCCGCCCATAGCGACTCTTGAATACTTTGAATATGCGCTTTTGACGCTCATCTGCGCCCAAAGTGTTATTACAATAGGAATAATGAAGTATAGAAAATAATATTCAAACATCGTTTTCTCCGTTTACCGACCCGTAGATCGCAAATGAAATTATTCGGCGTCTGCTCCGAGGATATCTCCCACGGAAACCTTTCTTCCGCGTATATATTCCGCCGCAGACATTCTTCCCTTCCCCTCGGGAACAAGCGAGGTAATACCTATTATTCCCTTCGCACACGCAACGTCTATTCTGCCGTTGCCCTTATCACTCAAGGCTACCACTCGCCCCTTTTCGGACACGGCGTCATCGCTTACCACCATCGACGCAACAAGCTTCATTCTCTCTCCCGCAGCGTTTTTCGTGTATGCAAGCGGAACAGGCGAAAGACCTCTTATCTTGTTGTGTGTCGCAGAGGCGTCCATTGAGAAATCGGTATAAAGTTCCGCCTTTTCTATCTTAGCGGCATACGTAACTCCCTCGCTCGGTTGCTTCGTCGGAGTCACACTACCGTCTATAAGTCCGTTTATCGTCTTCACGAGTATCTCGCGACTGCACTCACCGAGCTTGTCGTGAATACTCTCGAAGTTGTCATCGGGAAGTATATCTATCTCCTGCCTAAGAAGCATATCACCGGTATCTATACCGTCATCCATAAGCATCGTCGTTATTCCGGTAACGCTTTTGCCGTCCATGATCGCTCTCTGCATGGGTGCCGCACCTCTGTATTCGGGGAGAAGCGAGCCGTGCACGTTTACGCATCCGTATTTCGGATATGAAAGCACGCTCTGCGGAAGTATCCTTCCATATGCGGTCACAACTATAAGCTCGGGGTCCGTCTCCTTGAGCCATTCGGAAAACTCCTCTGTTTTGAGCGAAAGCGGCTGATATACCGGTATGCCCTTGCTTTGTGCATAAGCCTTTACAGGTGTGGGAAGCATCTTGTTTCCGCGTCCCTTCGGCTTATCCGGCTGGCTCACTACAGCACACGGTGTGTATCCGTTATCACAAAGAGCCTCAAGAGAAAACACGGCAAAATCCGGAGTTCCCATAAAAACTACTCTCATTCTGCTTTGATTCCTCTCACTTTTCGGTGTACGTCTCAAGCGCGTTATCAATGAAGAGAACGCCGTCAAGGTGAACTATCTCGTGGCAGAAAGCTCTCGCCTTAAGACCACTTCCTGTAACGGTGAAGTACTCGCCGTTTCTGTTAAGCGCTCTTACGGTTACCGTCATCGGTCTCTTCGTGAGTCCCGAGCGACCGGGAAGCGAAAGGCATCCCTCAAGCTCTCTCTGCTCGCCTGCTCTTGATATTATCTCCGGATTTATGAGTTCTATTACCTCCCCCGGCTCGGTTTCGACCACGCATATTCTTCTGAGGATACCAACCTGCGGAGCCGCAAGCCCGCATCCGTTTGCCTTTCTCATGGTATCTACCATATCGTCAAGCAGCTGATGTATTCTCGGCGTTATTTTTTCTACGGGACGGCATTCTCCTCTGAGAACATCATCTCCTATTTCAACAATTTTTCTAAGTGCCATAATTACCTCCTACCGCATCGCTCAAAGTGACACGGGTGATATATTAAGTGCCATCGACGGCTTCAGCGGCAGGCTCATCTTGCTATGCTCGGCCAGTATCATGTCAAAAAGACGTCGACTCTGATCGTTGAGCTTGCATTTGATTATTATCCTTACCCTGTATTTGTTATCCGCCTTATATATCGGTGCCTCGCACGGTCCGTAGACCATTATAGGCATTCCCGAAAATTCGGTTCTGCTGAGTGCATCTATCTTTTTTCTTACGAGATTTGCGTATTCAAGCAGATAATTTTCCTTTTCGCTTGAAAGCTCAAACACCGCTATGTCGCACATCGGCGGAAAATTCGCCGCGCTTCTGTATTTTATCTCGCTTTCATAGAAGACGGGATAGTCCTGCTTGCACGCAAGGCGTATCATTTCGTTCTCCGGTTGCATGACCTGAACGATCGCGCGTCCTTTTTTGCTTCCGCGTCCCGCTCTGCCAACGACCTGGGTTATCATTGAAAACGTGCGCTCACCCGCGCGATAGTCATCCAGGTGGAGGGACGCATCCGCCATAAGAACACCAACAAGAGTAACTTCCGGAAAATCGTGTCCCTTGGTTATCATGCTCGTTCCGAGCAGTATGTCCGCCTCGTGCCTCTTGAATGCATTGAGCTTTTCAAAGTACGCGTTCTTGTTGTCTATCGCGTCCATGTCCATTCGGATAACTGATGCGCTCGGGAAGATATCGGTTATCTCCTTTTCTATCTTCTGGGTTCCGCTTCCGAATCTTATCATTTTTTCACTTCCGCACTCCGAGCACTTAAATTTCTCGCTCGTAGTGTACCCGCACATATGGCACTTTAACGTACCTTGCGAATAATCGTTCTTGCGGGTGTGATAGGTGAGAGAAACGTCACAGTGCGGACATCTCTGTGCCTCACCGCATTCCGCGCATACAACGTAATTGTTGAATCCGCGTCTGTTTATGAAAATTATCGCCTGATTTCCGCTGTCCAACGTCTGCTTCAATGCGTTTATAAGCGTTGAGCTGAGCGGAGAGGCTCCGGATTCGCCGTACTGCTTTCGCATATCCACGACCTCTACGTCGGGTAAAACGGCATCTCCGTATCTTTGGTCGAGCGTCACAAGGTGATACTTGCCTATCTGCGCATTATAATAGCTTTCAACGTCGGGAGTCGCGCTCGCCATCACAAGAAGCGCATTTGCGTATACGCATCTGAACTTGGCTATCTCTCTCGCGTGATATCTCGGAGTCATCTCCGACTTATACGTATGCTCGTGCTCCTCGTCGATTATTATCATTCCGAGATTGGAGACCGGAGAAAACACGGCGCTTCTCGTTCCTATCACCACCGAAACCTCTCCGCTTTTTATGCGGTTATAGGCATCGCTTCGCTCGCCCATAGAAAGCCCCGAATGAACTATCGCGACCTTTTCTCCGTATCTTGAGGCAAACAGTGAGATAGTCTGCGGTGTAAGCGATATCTCGGGAATAAGGACGATGACCTGCTTTTTGTCTGCAACGACCCTGTCTATCATAGATAGCATTACACTCGTCTTACCGCTTCCGGTAATTCCGTAAAGCAGTGCCGCCGCGGACGTGTCCTGCTCATACAGTGACGAAAGCTTATCGTATGCCGCCTGCTGACACTCGTTCAACACGATCTTCCTGCTTTTATACACAGGATACGAATTTATAAGCTTTAGATCCTTGTAGACGTGACGCCTACTCATGCTGAGCAGTCCCTTCTCACAAAGTCTGTTAAGAACGGAGCTTGAGATACGCTCATCCTTCGGAATATGTTCGGGTACGTATTCATCGTTACCCAAAAAGTATCTGAATATATCCATCTGGTGTGCCGAGCGTACCGAATATTGCTCGTCCTTGCCGGCAATTATATCCTGAAGCCTCTCGCGTGACACCGTTGCGGTATACACCTTTTCATAAGACTGCGGAAAATCGCACAGCTCTGTGCAATCATCAATGTACTTGCTCTCAACGAGAGCGTCAAGCCCCCTTGCAAGATCCATCCGAGGAAACGTGATCTTGAGCGTATCAAGTGCAGCTATCTTTTCCCGACGCATATACACCATAATCTCGCGGGAGACTATGTCCATGCAATCCAAATCTGCGTCCTCGCCCAGGTCAGTAATAGTGTAGCATATTCTACTTTTGCCGAGCGCTCCCGGAGGAAGCATCAGCTTTGCGGCGTCTCCGAACGTACAAAGATATCTCTTTCGGATGAAACTGCAAAGCTCCAGCCTTTCCTTGTCGATATATGCACCGTCCGTAGTCTGCAGGTCGATGCGCTTGAGTCTGCTCGGATCATAATCACATCGGCTTGAAAGACGCGTCACAACGCCCTTCACTCTTCGGTTTCCGTTTCCGTAGGGTACGGTCACCACACTGCCTACCTTGATAAAACCACTGCTCAAGTCGGGGATACGGTAGGTGTATTCCATGTCCATATGGTACGGAGAATCAAGCAATCTTACAGCAGCATAGCGCATACCGTTATATTGTGTTTTCGTTTCATTGACCACAGTACTCATCTTATTCTCCCCGAACGTAGAACGTCAGTTTTAATTACTCTTCCTCAGGATCCTTGTCGTCAGCCGGCTCAATCTCGTCGGGATCAACGTCATAATCTGCCTCAGCAACGTCGAAATCCTCTGCATCGTCGCCAAATTCGTCATCTCTGCCCTTGCGGAGCATATCTCTCTGCTTTGCAAGCTTTGCGAGCTCTGCGGAGATCTCCTTTGCGAACTCCTCGTCAATGTCTGCTATCTCGGATGCATCCTTCTCGACCATCTTGAACTCACCGTCGTAAAGTCTCTTAATAGCAAGCTTTACAGCCTTCTCGTCTCTATACTCTGCATCGACCATAGCGGATATCGGCTTCTCGCCCTCCTTGTTGCCCGCTTCTTTCTGAATGGACTGAAGCTTCTCTGCAACAACGCGCTGCTTTACGTACTCGTTTGTGAGCATTCTTGCTCCTCTTGCAGTACCTATAGCAAGCTGGTATCTGTTATACTTTCCCTGTGTAAGCTCATCGATAGTAGGGTAGAGCATACCCTTTTCAGTGTTGTTTTCGTTAGTTTCGTACATTGTTAACTCCTTGTATTCGTTATGACTTTAATTGCTGTTATTATCAAAATAATTGGTTTTCACGTCGTTCATTCGCTTCATAGAGCACTTTTCTGCTCTTACGATAGCCAGGAAATCCTCAGCGGCGCTCTCGATGCCTCCGTCACGGTTGTAAATAACGTAATCGTAAACGTTTACATCATCAAGCTCCTCCTTGGTCCTCGAGAGTCTCTTAAGTATCTTGTCCTCCGTCTCGGTGCCGCGCGACCTCAAGCGCTGCTCCTGGGTCTTAAAGTCGGGAGGAAGAAGCAATATCATTACCGCATCGGGGTAATTCTTTTTCACCTGCTTCGCTCCGTCGACCTCTATCTCGAGGATCATATCTCGCCCGTTGTTTATGGATTCAAGAACGGGAAGCTTGGGGGTGCCGTAGTAATTTCCGCAATACTCGGTATACTCAAGCATATTGCCCTCTGCGATAAGCTCCTTGAAATACTCTGCGCTGTACCTGACGTAATCAACGCCGTCCACCTCTCCGGGTCTCAACGCTCTTGTTGTAGCCGAGACCGAAAAATCAAAGTGCTGCTTGCTGTCGACCAGCTTTCTGACCGTTCCCTTTCCGCTTCCCGCAGGGCCGGAAAGAACGATTATCAAGCCCTTTTTGTTGCTTTCCATCTCACTCTTCCTCCGTGAGATCGTCGTCGCTCACACCGTCGTCATAGTCGTTGAGTCTGTTAGCGACCGTCTCTGTCTGTATCGCGGACAAGATAACGTGCTCACTGTCCGTAAGCACTACTGCCCTCGTTCTTCTTCCGCAGGAGACGTCAATAACTCTTCCTGCCTCTCTTGCGTCCTGTATAAGTCTCTTTATCGGGGCGGAATCGGGGGAAACTATCGCAACCACCCTATCTGCGCACACCATATTGCCGAATCCTATGTTTATAAACTTCATGACTCCTCCGCGTTATTCAAGGTTTTGTATCTGTTCGCGTATCTTTTCTATCTCGTTTTTCAGCTCAACGACCTTGTGCGCAACGGTACTGTCCGAGCACTTGGATCCGATCGTATTAGCTTCTCTGTTCATCTCCTGCACCAAAAAGTCAAGCCTTCTTCCGCAGGCATGCTCGTCGGATACGATGCTGCGAAAGGCTTCTATGTGAGCGCGGAGTCTTACCGTTTCCTCGTCCACCGAGACCTTATCCGCGAATATCGCGCATTCCGTAAGCAATCTTGCCTCATCCGGAGTAACCCTGTTATCGGCAAGCACCTTCTTCAATCTCTCCTCAAGCTTTGAGAAATACCCGTTCTTGCTCTTCTCACTGAGTGAATCTACCTCCTCGGTAAGTTTCTCGCAAAGTGAAAGCCTCTCGGATATGTTGCGGTACAAATTTTCGCCCTCAAAGCCTCTCATAGCAACGAGCTGCTTTGCCGCATTTTTGAGTGCCGCCCGCGCCGCATTTGCGAAGCTGTCGTACTCGAGATCGTTCTCCTCAACAGAGAGTACGTCGGGACGGAATGCTATCTCCGCAAGCCTGATCTTTTCCTTGATGCCAAGCTCCTTTGCTATCGCTTCCAGCGCCGCCTTATATTGCTTTGCAAGTGCTATATCCGCCTTGACTCTCGCGCCCGAGCTCTCATCGTAAACCACCTCAAACCAGACGTCCACCTTTCCGCGGAACACCTCGTTTGCGTTCAATATCTCCTTGATTTCGGGTTCAAACGCCAGAAAGCTCTTCGGGAGCTTGGGATTTATATCAAGATATTTTCCGTTGACGCTCTTTATCTCACATATTACCGAGCAGCCCTTTGCACGGCCTTCGCCTCTTCCGAAGCCTGTCATACTTCTAAGCATTTTCCACCTTCCTCTGCACGTCGAGAGTACTCGCGCGCAGTTTTAAATATAGGGTATTTGTTATATTATAATATATCTGCGCACCTTTGTCAAGCAAAATCTTAAATTTTACAAAACGTTCATTGTAAATTATCATTCGTGAAATAAAATTCTCTGTTGCGCTATTGAATTATGTTGCAAAATGTTGTATAATAATGTGTGTTTAATTTATTGTGACTTCACATGGAGGTATTATTTTATGGTAGTAGCAGGCGATTTCAAAAACGGAATCACATTTGAGATGGAAGGTAACGTAATGCAGGTTATCGAATTCCAGCACGTTAAGCCCGGCAAGGGAGCTGCTTTCGTTCGTACAAAGCTCAAGAACGTAATCTCCGGCGCTGTTGTTGAAAAGACATTCAGCCCTACAGACAAGTTTGAGAATGCATACGTTGAAAGAAAGGACATGCAGTATTCTTACGACGACGGTGACCTCTATCACTTCCTCGACACAGAGACCTGGGAAGAGGTTCTTGTTGACCACAGCCTTGTTGGCGATAACTTCAAGTTCGTAAAGGAAGAGATGATGTGCAAGATCATTTCCTACAAGGGAACAGTATTCGGAGTAGAGCCCCCGATGTTCGTTGAGCTCGAGGTTACCGAGACAGATCCCGGCTTCGCAGGAAACACAGCAACAAACACTCTCAAGCCCGCAACTCTTGAGACAGGCGCAGTTATCAAGGTTCCGCTCTTCATCAATGTTGGTGAGGTTCTTCAGATAGACACTCGTACAGGCGAGTACATCGGAAGAGTTTGATTCCTGTTTGGTGATCCGATAAGCTTTAGGACGCCTACCTACCCGTAAGTAGGTAAGCGTCCTTTCTTTTTACAAATAAAGAAAAATGGAGGAAAATATTATGCTGCTTGTAAAAAATGCCCACGTAAAAACAATGGTCTCCGAGGACATAAAAAACGGCTACGTCCTCATAGGAGACGACGGAAAGATAGTGTCTGTCGGTGAGGGTGCACCCGAATTTGACGGCGCGACAGTAATTGACGCAGAGGGACGTCTCGTTACTCCCGGATGCGTTGAAGCACACTGCCACATAGGCGTTCACAACTCCTCTATGCGTTGGGAGGGAGCGGACTACAATGAGAAATCCGATCCTCTGACTCCCCAAATGAGAGCAATAGACGGTATAAACCCGATGGACGAGACCTTTGACGAGGCAATAGCTCACGGTGTTACCTCCGCTTGCACCGGCCCCGGAAGTGCAAACGTAGTCGGAGGCACGTTTGTTGCCATAAAGCTCCACGGCAACCGCATAGACAATATGATCATCAAGAATCCGCTCGCTATGAAGTGTGCATTCGGTGAGAACCCGAAGGGCGCTTACGGACAGAACGGAAGCAAGACACCCGTTACCCGTATGGGTACAGCGGCTCTTCTCCGCGACCTTCTCTTCAAGGCTCGCAATTACGCTATGGCAAAGGAATCGGGCAAGGATCCAACGTTTGACCTTAAGCTCGAGTCTATGATTCCCGTAATAAAGAAGGAGATACCGTTGAAGGCTCACGCTCATAGAGCGGACGATATATTCACATCTATACGCATCGCAAAGGAATTTGACGTAAAGCTTACGCTCGATCACTGCACCGAGGGAGCTCTGATCGCAGACGAGCTTGCAAAGGAGGGCTACCCCGCATTCGTAGGTCCTTCCTTCGGAAACAAATCCAAGATAGAGCTTACAAACAAGAGTTTTGAGACTCCCGCAGCACTTCACGCCGCAGGTGTTCCCATAAGCATCATAACCGATGCGCCCGTTATTCCCCTTCAGCATCTGCCCATGTGCGCAGGCTTTGCCGCAAGCGCCGGCCTCGACTACGAGGAGGCGTGGCGAGCAATAACGATAAACCCCGCCGTTCAGACGGGCATAAGCGATCGCGTCGGAAGTCTTGAGTCAGGAAAGGACGGAGACCTTGTCATTTGGGCGGACGACCCAATAAAGGTCATCGGTACGACTGCTTACGTCACCGTTATCAACGGAAAGGTCGTATACGATTCAAATACACTCTAAAAAAGAAATACTGCGGATAGCGCAAGTTGTCCTAAGGATATCTTGTGTAAGGCGGCGTCACTAAGCAGGACGGACAGTTTCGGCTGTCCGTCCTTTCATTTTGCTTTAGTATGTATTATCGGGAGCGGTACATAGCTGCTCTCCAACGTCCTTACGGTATCTGCGGTCCGGCCATACGGTTTATCAGTATCAGGTACAGTACCGTAGATTCCTTACCGGTAATATCATGCCTAAGGACTTTATCATCGCATAAAACATTTCCGTTTTCGAGAACACCGATACAATCGGAGTGGGGTCTGTTGATCCTGTGGACCGCGAATATCCCCCCAAGAACAGCAAATTGCTAATTGAAACGTATGCTAATAATGTTAATCCTTGATGCATTCAAGTATTTTGGAATGCACCAAGAATGAGTCACAACGGCATATGTTACCCTATGAGCGACTTTCTCACCCAAACCCATATAGATACCGCAAAACCCCTCACAAACCGTCAAAAACGGTCCGGAGGGGTTTTTGTTATGCTCTGTTCGATATCCTCAGTTTTTGCGGTTGCCACAAAATGTACTGAATTATATCTTTCGGGAAAGATATAACTTACCCATATCTTATTTTCAAGCTGTTCGAGTAAATTGGAATTTACTTAATTCTTCGCACTTTTTTACTTATCTGCTTCGCAAGAAGATACAGCAGATACCCAATGATAAAACCCAACGAATTTAATAATAAATCATCAATATCGGAGACTCTGACATAAAAGGGAAGCTGTAAAATCTCAATACATAAAGAAACACCAATGCCTGCGGAAATAACTTTCCAGTGGGTATCCAACCCCTTGTATACACTGGGCCAAACAATTCCCAATGGAATAAACATTGCCGTATTTCCAATTACATTTATCAAAATGTCTCTCATTTCGGGATAATCAAACAGGTTAACAAACGGGATCCAATTTATCCGAAAGGGAAATGCTTTTGAACTTTCAAAAATAAGTGGCTGTATTTCTCCGTTTACTTTTGAAAATGGAAAAAAGGTAAACC
>JAZSLE010000227.1:0-4463 GCA_045535215.1 Eubacteriales bacterium | reverse complement strand
ACGGGCAACAAGAAGGGCTTCGTATGCAAGGTGTGCGGATACGTTTACGAGGGAGATACTCTTCCCGAGGATATCGTTTGCCCGCTCTGCAAGCACGGTGCCGCAGACTTTGAGCCTATAGAAGGCGGAGTAGAAGAGGTCAAGGGCGACGCAGTAAAGGCCGAAGGCGATAAGAAGTATTCGTGCCTCGGATGTGGTTGGAAATACGATGAAGCGCAGGGCTCCCCCGAAAACGGCGTAGCTCCCGGAACGAAATTTGAAGATCTTCCCGATAGCTTTACTTGTCCTATTTGCGGTATCGGAAAGAAAAACTTTACTGAAGCCGAATAACGACTTGCCAAAGTGAGCAAAAGCACCCCGAAAAAATTCCGGGGTGCTTTTTGCGTTTTACTTGACAAAAGCGCGTGGTTATGATATACTAAATACGAAAAAACAGTTTTTTATCGGAGGTGTCACATGAAACTTAAAAACTTATATGCGCTGATCCTTTTGGTAGCGTTGCTGATTTCTGCGGTGGGATGCGGTGCTACTCAAGACGGCGAGGACGTGATAACACCCGTTTTGGAGGGTACGACAACGCCGCCCGAAACGTCGGAGCGGACCACCGAATGCGCGCATTCCTACACTGAGACGGTAGAAAAGGAGCCGACTCCGCTTCTTGACGGAGAAAAGAAGCTTGCCTGCGCATTGTGCGGTGACTCGCGCCTCGAAAGTATACCCGCAACGAAGAAGATATCCATTCTTGCAATAGGAAACAGTTTCAGCGTGGACGCTATGGAGTATCTTTGGAATATTCTTAAGGACGGCGGCGTTAATACCGTCGTTCTCGGAAATATGTATATAGGAGGCTGCACGCTTCAGACTCATTACAGCAATATGAGGATAGACGGCAAGAGCTACACCTATTATAAAAACACCTCGGGCGCCTGGTCGACTCGAAAGAACGTAAGCATAAGCGAGGCACTTAAGGAAGAGGAATGGGATATAATCACCGTTCAGCAGGCGAGCGGATCAAGCGGAGTTGAAAGCAGCTATTCAATGCTCCCCGATGTCATCTCGTATCTTGAAGCAAACAAGCCGAACGCCAAATTGCTTTGGCATATGACATGGGCCTATCAGCAGAACAGCACGCATTCCTCATTCCCTACGTACGGCAAAGATCAAACGACCATGTATAACGCCATAGTAAGCAGCGTTAATGCAAAGGTGCTTACACAGAAAAAAATAATGGGAGTCATTCCGTCCGGAACTGCGATACAAAATTTGCGTAGCTCTTACGTGGGAGATACCGTTACCCGCGACGGATATCATCTCAGCTATGACTTCGGACGCTACACCGCCGCACTTACCTGGTTCTCGTACCTGACGGGCGTGTCTCCCGACGTTGTGAATTGGATACCGTCCAATTATGCGTACTCGCTTGAGGGTAACAAGGAGGTAATACGCGAATCGGTGGCAAACGCTATTAAGTCGCCGTATAAGGTAACCCGATCCACACTGAAGGACCCCAATCCCGATACAGAAATAGAGAAGACCGACGGTGAGCTTATAGCGAGCCTTGGAGTAAACATAGACAACTACGAAAAATTAGATTGGCTGCTTGAGGTCAATGCCTATTACAACTCAAATCATGGAACTAATCTTTTCTCCAAGGCGACGAGTACGGCAAGCAATCTCCCCAACTTTATCGCGTCAAAGATGTTTACCAAGGAGACTCTTCCCGTAGGCTCTATCATAATTGTTGACAGCGGATACCAGTACAGACCCGAAAGATGGGTAAACGAAAATTACGTCGGAACAAGCTCGACGCGTCCCGGCAACTCCTCAGCGCGCGTTACGATGGTCACCGAAAGCTGGTGGAACGGTTATGGTTTGCGAGCCTTTAACCTTTCTGCAATAGCAACGAGAAAGATGACCGACGCCGACGTTGAGCATATGAGAATATACATCCCAAAGAACAGCTGAATACCAACAAATCAGTTGCTTAAATGAATAATACCCCTTTCCGGGACTTTTCGCTTGGAAAGGGGTGATTTTTTATTTGTGGTGTGTATTTATTGCTTCCATCAGTACTGCATAAGCCTTAGGTGTTCCGCAAACGTAGCTTGATGCACGGTCATACGGTACGGGGTTACCGTTCCAATCGGATGCTATGGCACCGCACTCCTCAAGCATCAACGTAGCAGCAGCGTAATCCCACGGCTTTATCGAACGCTCGAAGTATCCGTTGAGCTTTCCTGCGGCAACGTATGCAATGGCAAGGGCGCTTGAGCAGATACGACGAATATCAAGGCATTTTTGGAAAACTTCCTTTGCAATCGCAAAATGCTCCTCCGTAAACTGCTTTTTCGTTGAGCCCGCGCCGAATTCAATAAGACAGTCACTCGGTTCTCGGTCGGGTGCCTTAGGCAAGAGAACACCGTTTAACGTTACGCCTTCTCCGCGCTTGGCTATGAAAAGGTCGCCGTTAAAAGGATTGTAAATGACACCGAATATAACCTGTGCTCCGTCAAAATATGCGAGAGAGACCGAGCTTACGTTGTAATCATACACAAGATTGGTGGTTCCGTCTATGGGGTCGAGTATCCATCTGCGCTCTGCGATTTCACCGTCCTCCTCTTCGCTCATAAATCCGATATCCGGAGTAAGAACGGCAAGTCGCTCCTTTATAAAGCCGCTGATCTTGAGGTCTACCGCTGTTACGAAGTCGGCGGAGCCCTTCATTCCTACGTCGGAGCAAAGCTCGGGATCGAATACAAATTGTCCCGCTTGCTTTACAAGGTCAATAATTTCTTGATAATTCATAAAGTTCACCTTATCTCTTAGGCATTATGTCGCCACGGTTTTCTAAAAGAAATTCATTTCGCTCGTTCTCGTCACGGAAAAGAAAGATCCTTCCGAGCTTCGGGGAGGGCGCCTCGTCGTGAAATTCACCGTCAATACGCGTGGTCTCCTTTGCGAACACGTCGATGAAAAAATCATGTATTCCGCGGTGTGTTCCTTTGTTGACCTCAAATGAATTAAACGTTCCGTTGAAGGCGCGCTTGGCATTGAATATTCCGAAGATCTCTCCGTTTTCTTGAAGCTGATATTCACCTACGAAGCGAGAACTTTTCATTGTGTTTTCGCGCAGGATTCCACTTTGGGTGTCGTAGTACTGTACGCTGTGGTTTATTCCCTCCATGCGCAGGGCGGAATAAAGATTCGGCGTAAACGTTTGCTCTATTTTTACAGTACCTACACGGATATATTCCTCGTCATCCTCACTCAGATGCACGTGATACCAGTTGCCGGAAAGATCGAATACACGGTGCTCCTCCTGCCACTGAAGGAGAGCACGCTGAGACAGACCTGAATTCTCAAGTCGTGTCCAACCGGTGCATTTCGAGAAGTCGTATGTATTGAAAAATTGAGCGATTATCGTTCGGAGACTGAATTCGGGAGAAACGGTTCGCGCAAATGATATGCTTTTGCAAAACTCGATCTGCCTTCTCTGGTCATCGGTAAGCGTTGACGGATCCTTGCATTTGTTATTCGCAAGCTCGTTGCAAATGATTACGACGGTCGGCTTTTGCTTCTTCATGGCATATATATATTCCTTTTCGGTCCAGGATATGCCGTCCTTGTCGCAGGAGCCGTAATTTTCTCCCATAAGCATAATGAAGAAGTCGGAATCGTCTATCAATGCCTCAATGTCTGAAAACTCGCCACTTGTGGAAACCGTGAAGTGTTCCATTCCTATCGGCATAACGCGAAAGTCGAGCAAGCTGTCTATTACTGTATTACGCTCATCGCGCAGGCTTTCAAAGGCTGATGAAATGAAAGCGGTGTATATTTTTTTCTGAGCCATGACCGTACACCTTTCTGTAGGATTTTGTTAAATTGAATGTAACGTACGTTTAGTGTGTTTTAAGCGTTAAGCGATTTTGGGTGTATAATGCTTGTCAGCACCGCCGAGAAGCCTCGGCGGGGCCGCTTTCGTTGGTGCGGGTGACAGGACTTGAACCTGCACGTCGGGGACACCAGATCCTAAGTCTGGCGCGTCTGCCAATTCCGCCACACCCGCATTTACTACAATATTATATCACTAAATTTTTGTTTTGTCAAGAGGGCGCGGCGCATTTATCAGCCTACGTATACGGAGAGACAGTGGAGGATCGCGCTTGCGGCATCCTTTTCATCCTCGCCGCAAACTCTAAGAAAAAGCGTTTCTCCGTACGGTATTTTAAGCTCCATCACAGAGTAGAGATTCTTGCAATCCGCTACCTTTCCGTTATAGGAGACGGTGCATTCGGAATCGTATTTTTTTGCCGTACTGCAAAGCAATCCGCAGGGCCTTGCGGTAAGGCCGTTTGTGTTGCCGACGGTATAAGAAAATTCTCGCATATGATCTTCCTTTCGTTGTGCGTAATGTGATTAGGATGACCGGTATTGCAAGATAATATAAGTCGGAGGCCAAGCGG
>JAZSLE010000176.1:0-5551 GCA_045535215.1 Eubacteriales bacterium | reverse complement strand
AATGCCGTAACGATGGATGCCATTGAAAGCAGGTCTCCGATCGCGGAGCCGTATGCATGAGATGCCGCGTTGTATATGAACCAACACGGTGAGCCGAGGAAGGACAGCATACGGATATGCTTTTCGCTTTTCAGCCAGAACGCGCCTGTATGTAAGAGTACCCCAAGCATGGGAAGTATACTGAGCGGACTCTTGTAAAGCAGAAGGCCTGTTGCTATTATCGTCGCGTTGGCTCCGATCACAAACGCCTTCAGATGATTTTTCACAAAGGGCTTGTCGCTTTTTCGGGCAAGCACGGAAACAAGAATGCCGATGATATCGAGCGCCATCCCCTCAAAGGCGAACAACAGAAAATACTGTATCACGTAGAAAACACGGGAAAGGACATTGCATATGATGATGCCCTTTTTCGTTTTCTGCTGATAGCTGAAGACAAAGAGCAGTACGGCAACAACGCCAATTACGTTTGCAATTATACTCATCTTTCAAAGTGTGCCTTTATATTACTTCTTTTTGACCGTAAGCGTATCGCGTACAGTAACGTCCGAGCCGAAGGTCACTCTTCCCTGCTTTATGCAAAAGTCAACGGTGAGTCCGTCTGCCGTGACGCTTGTAACGGCATCGGCGTTCTTTATACCGTAAGAGGAGAGTGTTATCGGCTCACCCTTTACGGAAAGGGTATGTGCATTTTCGCTGACGCCTACCGTTCCCCAAGACTCTCCAACGCTCCAAAGGAAGCTTCCGTTCTCTCCCTTTACGGGTGAGAATCCGATATACCCCTCTCTCATATCAAACGAGAATCCACTGTATATCGGCATAAGGGCGAAGGAAGCCATCGAGCGCGCGTAGTTGCTTCCGCACTCAAACTCGTTCCACGGATTTCTCTTTTCGCCGTCGTGACGGTCGCGTATCGCCTTTACGACCTTCTCTCCCTCTTCTACGAGACCGTTTGCTATCATCGTGCCGCCGAAGGCGTACTCAAAGCCGGTCATCGTTTCCTCGCAATAGGGTATCGGTATCGTAGGCACACTCGCACCGTCGGGATACGAACATATTAACGTGCCCGCCTCGTCGTCAAGCGAGAAGTTACGCCACATATTCGTAATGCTTCGCATTGAGGTCTTGTAGTTGTTCTTATATATGCTTTTAAGAGCACTGACACGCTTGTCGTCGTCAAAGACACAGCTCTTACCGATGATGGCGGCATGCCAATCGGCGAGCACCTGATCTATTTCACAGCCGTCCACTATCTGATATTTTATCTCGTTTGCCTCGGCATTCCAATAGTAGTCCTCTGCGTTGAAGCTATCAACTATGCTCTTATCTGCAATATCAACGCGATGAACGAAGTAGCTTCCGTTAAATAGAAGCTCGTTTGCCTTTTGCTTTCCCTTTTTGTAAAGCTCGCGGTAGCTTTTTGCGCGTTCAAAGTCGCCGACGGCATCAGCTATCTCGGATGCGCAGTCAAGGGCGAGCAGATAGAAGCCCTCGAGCCATGAGCTTGGGCCGAAAAGCTCCACGTCGAGAGTGTGGTGCTGTCTTCCCTCAAGGATACCGTCCTTATCTGCGTCCCATCTGTCGTAGTTTTCGGGCGACCATGCATAGTCAAGCATCTTGAATATAGCGGGAGCGTGCTTCTTTATCCATCCGTCGTCTCCCGAGATACGCCATTCGCGGTAGCATTTTATTACCTCGCCCATCTGTCCGTCAACACAGGGACGGTGGTCTCCAAGATCGCGTCCGAGAGGAAGAGGAACTCTGAAAACGGTAGCGCCGCTTTCCTTCAAGGCGTACTTTATAGTATTCTCTCTCATCGTTCTTTCAAGATCGGGGAAAAGGAAGGGCAACGCGTACGCGTAGTTCCAAACGTGCTGGCAGCTTCCCTCGCATGAACCGATCGCTTCACTGCATCCCTCCCACGCCCAGAATGAGCCGTCCTCAAGGCGAAGCACCGTAGGAGATTTCAATACCGACAGATTGGCGGAGATCGCGTCCTTTACCTCACAAGGAAGTGAGCAGGAGTCGATCGCATCCGAAAACGCCTTCGTTTTTTTCCAAAGGTCGTCAAAGTTTTTAAGTGAATAAAGCGCGGACTCCTTTGAATCGGAGAATACGGTAGCGTAATAGTTCTTCCACGTTACGTCGTTGCCGTTTTCGTCCTTGTAGGGATTCCAATAATTATGTGAATTAGGTACGTTCCATGAAATCACGAATCTTACGCTGCGCTTTTCCTTTGCGCGCAGAGAAACGTACGCCGCGACTGTGCCGTGATCTCTTCTGCCTACCGAATCATATGAGCGAGGCTCGAGTCGGTCGCAGGATGAGTAGTTCTTCCAGAATACAGTAGGAGAATCCTGAAATCTGCCTCTGTACCAGAATGCCTGCACACGTGCGTCCTCAGCGGACGTAACGATACTCATATCGCAATGTCCCTTGGAATCCGTTCCATCACTCGGACTGTCGAAGAATACACCTTTACAGCCGTCCTCGGATATTTCCTTATTGGCGGTATCCCTCACGGGATTTGCCACGCTGAGTGCGACCGATCCCTCCATCTCACCGTCGGTGAGATTTTCAAGCTCTATCTCAAAGAATGCCGCAGGTATGCTTGAATTGAAGCTGTCGTGCGGTATAAGGGGGTTAAACGCGGTCATTCGTACTGACATAGGAAAGTCGTCGTCAGTAAACGTAAGCTCGGCTACAGGGAAGCTTCCGTTAAATGATACGTTACGGAAATGCGGATATCCCGCCATGGAATTGCTGTGCGGTCCGTATCCGAAGCCTCCGTGCTTTGCGGAGTCGTGCATTCCCATAAGGCTTTCATTCGTGTCCCCCATAAGCACTCTCGTATCGGTCTTACCGTTTGCCTTTGCCTTTACGGCAAAGTGAGAGTATCCGTTCAAGGAATTCTTATTGGGTTTGTTGAATATCTCCCAATCCATCAGCGCGCCGTTTCCGGCAAGCCCAATGCTTCCACTTCCTATTCCGCCGAGAGGAAAAGAGATGTTTTTTGTTTTTGCGCCCTTGTAAATCATAAATTTTCTCCTTTAAACGAGTCTTTTCTTACGCAGCCATACCCCACTGAAGTATCTCCAAATGTAAAGCGCGGCTCTAAATACCCAATCTATCATCATTGCCGTCCATACGCCCATAATTCCCATTCCAAATCCGGGGAACGTGCCTATAAACGGTATCGTTATCGCGTCAAGTGCAAGCAGGTAAGCACCCGCAACGCGGAATGCCCACATTGAAAACATTGAAACGACCATTGTAAAGTTAACGTCTCCCGCCGAGCGGAAGGAGGACGGAAGCATAAATCCGATAGGCCATATAAGTGCCGCTACGACCGAGTGGAAGATTATAAGCTCTTTCGCAAGGTCAGCCGTCCCTCCGGAAAGGTCGTAAAGCGAAACTAGAGGGCCGAGGAATATGCAGGTAAAGATAATTACCGCCCAAAGAATAACGTAGTTAAGTGCAAGTATGACACGGGAATAATACGTTGCCTGATCCTTCTTGTCCGCACCGAAGCAACGGCCGACTATCGGTATAGTTGCGCCCGAGCATGCGGTTCCCGTCATATATTGGAAGTTACATATCGTGAGTGCGACCGCATTCGCGGCGATGACAGACGTGGGCATAGTTGCGATAAGCGTCTGTGTGAGAAGTCTTCCAAGCTGGAACATAGAGTTCTCGACTCCGTTCGGGATGCCGACGTAAAGTATTTTTTTGATGGTCTGAAGCTGAGGCCTGTATCTGAGGCTGTTCTCCACGTGTACCGGGTACCTCTTACGGTGTATAAGCACTATAAGTATGACCGAACCGACCAATCTTGAGAAAAGGGTAGCGAGTGCCGCACCCTTCGCACCTAGGGAGAAGCCGCGGATAAGGATCGCGTTTCCGCCAACGTTTACGACGTTGATCACAAAGGAAACAACGAGAGATATCATAGTGTGGCCGGACGTACGAAAGCAGGTTCCGATACCCTCGGTTATCGCAAGCAAGGGAAAGGACAGCGCAACGTAGAAGAAATAATCGCTCGCGCTCGTCATTACCGCCTCCTCAACGTCTCCGAAAAGCAGGTTAAGGAGAGGTGCGCGAAAAACAAGGACGGTAGCGGTAAGCAACGATGCAACTATAGTTACAATATAGATAAGCTGCTTTGCCACCTCGCTTATCTCGTCCGTCTGTTTACGTCCGAGCGCCTGTGCAACAACGACAGAGCCGCCTCCGACAAGTGCGGTAAAGAATATTACAAGCAACGTATCCAGCGTGTTTACGAGTGAAACTCCGGATACTGCCGCTTCTCCCGCATGGGATACCATTATCGAGTCTACCGTTCCGACGGTAACGTTCAGTATCTGCTGAATGACAAGCGGAACGATAAGCTTGAAGAGATCATTACGCGAAAACATCAATTCGCCATTCGGTCTTCCAAAAAACCTTTTAATACCTAACATTTTAAATTACTTCCTTAAGCAAAGTCATCGTCTACTACTATATTGTATTACTAAAGAGTATACAAGTCAAGACAAAAAGCGCCCGAAGCTATATGCACTTTATCATCTCGTCAATATTATTTGCAATTGCCGCTACGGTGTGTGCATCCTTTCCGAGAATAGCGTCATCGGGATGGGCTGCGCTTATACCGAGCGTCTGAAGCTTAATAAGATATTTTGCGGCATCCTCAACGCGCTTGAAGGATTTTTCCACTTCCATAGGGAATTTTGCCTTTCTCACAGGTACTTCGACCGATACCGCCTCGACTATTTTGCTTCTTATCTCCGCAAAAAGCTCAACGTTGTCACGGAATTCTGCCTCGTTACGCGAAATTTCCCTTTTCGTCTCTACAGTCACGATATCCGCAACCGCACGTCTCGCCTGTGCGCAAGCGATGCTTCCTCCGCAGAAGAATCTCGACGGGATCCCCTTTTCCGCGGCGATATACGCGTCCATATCCACCTCACCAACGTACTGCGAATCCATTTTATAGAATTGTACCGTCTTACTACTCATCGTATGGGCAAGGACTCCTCCGAGAGTTCCCTCCATTGCGTGATATCCGAAATAACAGATGCAATCGTATTCTCCGTCCGCAAAGCTCATACGGGGCATCTTTCTATCTGTTTCTATAAGCTCGACGCGGCGATCAAGTGCAAGCGGATCAATATTGCAGCCACCTCCATGGTTGTCCCACAGACCAACCTTTTCGACGCCTGCCGCAAAGAGCGCGTCCGCTGCGGAGTTTATCTCAAGTACTCCCTGCTCTCTCGCGACGGTCCACTGCTCCGTATCCCTCAAAAGCCCCATATACGGCTCTCCGACGACATTGTTGACTCCTTCAAGATCCATTGCAAGCAATACTCTTTTATACATAGCTGTTCCCCTGTATGCTTTTTTTACAAAGCAATTATATCATAAACAAAGCAAAAAATCAAGGTATATAAAAGAAAAAACGTCCTTTTTCAACACAAGAAAAAAGAAAACGAACCCCCGTACCCGGGGGCGAGCGTGGGTGGTTTATTTTTTTGTTTTTGCGAGGATCTCCTCGGCC
>JAZSLE010000168.1:0-8020 GCA_045535215.1 Eubacteriales bacterium | reverse complement strand
TTGTCTTCCTAAGACCGCTTGGCCTCCGACTTCCTTCCTTAACAGCCTTAGGTGCGCTCTCAACGAGTGCCTTAGCTTCGCCGAGTCCGAGACCTGTGATCTCCTTAACAACCTTTATAACCTTGAGCTTCTGAGCGCCTGCAGCCTTGAGGACTACATCGAACTCTGTCTTCTCTTCAGCAGCGGGAGCAGCTTCACCTGCAACTGCAACTGCAGCAACGGGAGCAGCAGATACGCCGAACTCCTCTTCAACTGCGCTTACGAGCTCCTTAAGCTCGAGTATGGATAAACCCTTAATTGTTTCAACAATAGCTGTAATCTTTTCGCTAGCCATTTTAAATTACCTCCAAAAATAAGTTTTGTGTTAGTAAAAAAGTATTTGTGTAAGTTATATAACTTACTCTGCAGCGGCTTCTTCGCCGCCCTCCTGCTTGTCGATGATGCCCTGAATAGCATAAGCAAAACCGTAAAGAGGAGACTGGATGCTTCCGAGGAACTTTGCAATGAGAGTTTCCTTGGAAGGTGTATCTGCGAGATCCATAACGGTGGCCTTATCGATAACCGAACCGTCGAGATATCCTGCAAGAATGTTAAAGGACTCGATCTTTTCATCGTACTCCTTAAGGATCTTTGCAGGAGCGATGGGATCCTCACCGCCGATTGCGATAGCTGTCATACCGTTAAGGTACTGCTTCATATCGCCAAGTCCAACTTCTTCGCAAGCACGGCCTGTAAGAGAATTCTTAAGAACCATGTACTTAACGCCGGACTCTCTCAAAGCCTTACGCATTGCTGTGTCAGCATCAACGGTGATACCCTGATAGTTGACAACAACGCCTGCCTGAGAATTTTTAATAAGCTCTGCTACATCAGCAACAACTTTCTTCTTTTGTTCAAGTATAGCATTACTCGGCATAAGTTTTTACCTCCCGTAGTGATTAAATAAAAAATATCCTTAATCCCGAAAAGTGCGCACAAAACCGGGAAAAGGATAATCAAACAAGAAAAGTTCAATTTTCATCTCCTCGGCAGGGTGGCATACGCTTTTACGGGAACCTGCTGTCTTTGGATAGCTCATATATTATACCACAACGCGAATCGTTTGTCAATAGCTTTTTTGAAAAAAATAAAATTATTTTCAAAAAAATTCGGGACACAGTCCATGCCTCGGGAATATATCAAATGTAAAAAGAGAGGAGCCGTTGTTGGTTCCTCTCTATTGGCTTTAAAATGCGACACAATGTGTTATTTCGTGCCTGTCGAACCGAATCCGCCTGTACCGCGGTCGGTCTCGTCAAGATCGTCCACTACGGAGAATATTGCACGCTCAACGTTTATGAACATCATTTGCGCGATGCGTTCGCCGCTTTCGACGGTGAAGGGAATCGCCGACGTGTTGTGGAGGCTTACTCCGATCTCACCGCGGTAGTCCGAGTCTATTACGCCTATTCCGTTTGAAAGCGCGATGCCCTTTTTGCACGCAAGACCCGAGCGGGCGGCGATGATGCCCACACATCCCTCGGGTATGCTCATTGCAAGTCCGGTAGGGATGAGCGCGCGTTCTCCCGGCGCTATCGTTATCGGATCGTCGTTATTTGCGCGAAGGTCAACTGCTGCGGCCCCCTTCGTTGCGTATTCGGGTACTGTCACACCGCGAGAAAGTTTTATTTTTATATTCTGGTCCATAACGGTACTCCTTTTTTTACTTCAACATAATTATACCATATTAACTCCTCAATGTCAATAGCAATATTCGGTATCACTTTTTGTCACATCCCCGAATATAATGTCATTGAAGGAGGTATTATGAATACGGATACTACTCTTGATAAGCTTCGCGCGGGCGAGTCCGCTGCGGTCCTTCGCATAAACAACGCCGGAAGCATGCGCCGCCGCCTTCGTGACATAGGCGTTTCGGAAGGAATGCTGATAAAATGTGTAAGTCATGCGCCTCTCGGGGATCCTCACGCGTATTTCATTCGGGGGGCAGTGATAGCCATACGCTCGGAGGACAGCAAAGGCATAGACGTTCGAGTCTGCACCCGCGAAAAATAAAGCACACCCCGATATTTCGGTATCGGGGTGCATTTATATTATGCTTCGGGAAGCGACCACTTGGTGTAAAGTATCGAGTTGTAGCGGTCATCCATATATTTCTGATAATATACCGTAATGAGGCTTCCGTCGGAAAGCTCTACGGTTGAGGGATATCCCTGATCTATATCGTGCACCTCTGCGCCGACCGTTAACTCCTCACCCCAGGTTTTTCCACCGTCATAACTCAAGCGTGCATACTGACCGAACGGTGCGAGTCTTCTGCTGTACGTGATTATGAGTGCGCCGGACGAATGGAGAAGAAGGTGCGGAGGAGATCCGCAGATCCCCGCGTAAGCAGGCTCAGTCCAGGTCAAGCCCTTGTCGTACGAGAAGCAGGTGTATACCGTAAATGCGGTACCCTTGCCCTTTTCCTGAACGCGTATAGCGCCTACGATAGAGCCGTCATCAAGCTCTACGATGTGAGGCTCGCAGAGAAGCGTATCATCAGCGAGGTGGTCGGGCTTTTTTATATCTGCGATGCGAGTCCAATTCTTTCCCTCGTCGTCGCTTACGTATACGTATATTCCTTCCTTGAGAAAATCAGTGTAGCATTCACGTCCCATTAACATAAGTCTGCCGTCACGAAGCTTTATCGCACCGTGAGGAGCGGTTACGGGGATGTATGATCTTTCACCGAATGTCTTTCCGCCGTCTCTCGATATCATAGTATAGGAACCGCCGCGAAGCTGCTCCTCGGGAAGTCGGCTCCATCGCTCGTAAACGCCGAGCACGAGAGGATCCTTTTCGCCGATGCTTTTCGATCTGTTTGTGTAATAGCTTGCGGGGTTGTTAAAATACATCATAAGTATCTTTCCGTCACCGAGATAGGTGAGTCCCGCGTCTCTGTCGTCAAGGTGTGTGTCGTTGATTATTGAAGGAGCCGACCATGTCTCTCCCTCGTCCGAGCTCGTATATAAAAAGTTCTTTCCGAATGGACAAATGTGCTCAAGTCTTCCGCCGGAGCAGGCAACGAACAGATTTCCCTTGTCGTCCTTGCATACCGTAGGCCAGCCCTGATACTTAAATAAGCCCTCGCTGATGCGTCCAACTATTCCGTGTTTCATAATATTTTCTCCTTTGATAAAAAACAACCGAGGAGCACACTCCTCGGTTATACTGCCGTAAGGGGCGCGGCAACGCCTTATCCTGTTTTTTTACTGGATCTTTTCCTTAACCTTGGAAGCCTTACCTACTCTGTCTCTGAGGTAGTAGAGCTTAGCTCTTCTTACCTTACCGACACGTACGATGTCAACCTTCTCAACGTTGGGGGAGTGAATGGGGAATGTCTTCTCTACGCCGCAGCCGTAGGAGATTCTTCTGACTGTGAATGTCTCGGAGATTCCGCCGCCGTGCTTAGCGATAACTGTTCCCTCAAAGAGCTGGATTCTTTCACGAGTACCCTCTTTGATCTTGTTGTGAATACAAACTGTATCACCGATTCTTATGACCGGCTTCTCAGCCTTGATCTGCTCGCTTGTAAAAGCCTTGATGTAATCCATTATATAGGCCTCCTTTAATGTATTGAACGTTCGTGCGGAGCTTGCAGAGGACCGTTCGTATAATGTTTTTGCTTCCGCAATAGACTCAAATATTATATCATAAACCGATTCGAATTTCAATGGGGAAGCAAAATGATTTACATTTTATTTACATATTTTTCTCTTCACCGAGCTTATAAGCGCCTTTCCAGCTCTTATTATCGGCTTCCTGTTAACAATAAACAGAAGAATTACTGACAGCGCAGCTACCGGATACTTGTACGGCAGGGAGAGCGTCATCATTACGGATGAAGCTATGATAACGATAACGTTCGGAACGAGGGTGGCAAGATTCAGCTTGAAGGGAACGTACGCCTTTGCGTTAACACATCTGAGAATGAACATAAGAAGGTAGCTTGCAACGGTTGCGGTCGCCGCACCCATAGCGCCGATCATAGGTATGAGAACGATGTTCAATGCGATGTTTATCAATGCACCGGCCATAGAGGTAACGAGAGACATACTGCTCTTTTTCTCTATCAGATATACGCTTCCCATAAACGAGGAGAGCCCCGCAAACACCGTCGACGTGACGAGGAGCGGAACGAATCTCCAGGATTCGTAGAAGGATGCATCGACCATTAGAACGGTCAAAAATTCGGACAGGAGGATGACTATCGCTCCGACTATGACGAGCATAGAAGAGAAGGATTCGAAGATCTCTGTGAAGAAATCTGCCCTTTCCTGTTTATCCTCACTTTCGGTGACGGCGGAGAAGTTCCACGCGTCGAGGAAGATGTTCGTTACGAGAGTTATAAGCGTGGGGATCTTTTGCGCGGCACTGTAAAGACCGTTGAGGGACTTTGCTCCCGACTCACCGAGCACTTCCGAGAGCATTCCGATGATCATAAATCTGTCGGAGATAGCGGTTATCCACCAGAAGATGGTGGTGGGGATGATCGGGATACTGTATTTGAGCATCTGCTTGGCAAGAGCTTTGTCGAGTACCTTTATACTGTAATGACGCCAGAGGCGCTTCTTTATTATGATGAATACCGACACTATTACGTTTGCGACGACAACGCTCATTACGTATCCGATGACACCGAGATCGAGCATCGGAAGGAAGAGAATATTGAGAGCGATAACTAAGGCGGTGTTCAGTAGGCCCTGTCCTGCATACAGCGTCATTTCTCCCCGTGCACGAACGTAAACGCTCAACGCGTTGTGGAGATTTGCCGTTACGATATATACGAGTATTACCCAGGTGTACCCTCCGAAAAATCCGTCTGCGAAAAACAGCAGAGGGGAGAAGAGAAGAAATGCCAACGTTGACAGTCCCATAATGTTTATTACGGTAGAGAATACAACGTGTTTTCTGTCCTCGTCTGCGCGGTCCATCGTAAATCTCAGCATTGCCTCTATCATACCGCATACCGCGATAGGCATAAGGAGGTTTGAGGTCTGAGTGAGGAGGTCCGCGCTGCTGAATTCTTCGGTCGTCAGACACGCCGTATAGAGCCTCATCAAAAGATAAACGAGTATCTTTGACGAGAAGGTTCCGATACCGAGTATTGCGGTATTGGATAGCAGCTTTTTATATTTACCCATCTATTATTCCGTTTCCTTAAAGGGGTTTGTACTTTTTCTGTTTATGTGGAGAAGCCGATGCACGCCGTGCTTACAGCAGGATGTCGACTATACACGATACCGCGGAGATGAAAAGCGCGAAGAGAGCTACGAGAGAGGAAACTATGAGAGTCGATATCATTCCCGCCTTTTCCTTTACGCTCTCTGCACCCTTGATGCGTATTCCCGCCATTACTGCCGCCGCGGTGAACGCAAAGAGCAGCGTGAAGGAGGATGCGGAAGAGGATTCGGGGTGCAAAAGTGCACTTCTTAAAACGTCCGCAATGACAATGACTGCCGACGTCGGAAGGAAGACAACTGCGAACTTTTTGAAGGTGAGCGCTTCTCCCTCGTCGTATCTCTTGTATACAAGTATTTGAAGGATCTTTGTCGCTATGCATGCAAACAGAGTGTTTATAGCAAGCAATCCCGCTATGCGAAGCGGTATAAGCACGGGATCCGTGTATTTGAGCTGAAGAGCATTACAGATAACGTTCTCGCCTACCATTACCGCAAGCCACACGACTACGGTAGGAACGGTTACCTTTTTTAATACTGACCATTTTTTCATTGATGTGCCTCTCTTTTGTAGCAATTTTATGTTTTTACAACGCGAAAACGTCTCCGTGAAGTATCTTTTCAGTTCCTTCGTCCGTTTCGAGAACGAGCGCGCCGTCCTCGTCTATGTCGATCGCCGTGCCCTTCTTTTCTTTTCCGTCTATGGATACTACCGAAACGTATTTTCCTATAGTAGCGGAGCGGAGTCTGTATTCGGTCATAAAGGAGTGCGCATTTCTTTCAAGCTCGCTTACTATCGTAGCAACGAGCATAGCGTCGTCGTCCGGATCGATACCGCACTGCTTGAGCGATGTCGCTGTGTTCGCGATGTCCTCAGGGAAGCTCTCGGTTCTTGTGTTGATGCCGATACCGATTATAACGAAGTCGGGAAGCGGATTTCCCGCGGTATAAAGTGCCTCGCAGAGTATACCGCATATCTTTTTACCGCTTACGAGAACGTCGTTTACCCACTTTATCTCACAGTTTACACCGTAGAGAGAGTCAAGTGCACGGCTTACACAAACGGATGCAAAAGCAGTGAGGTTTCTCATTCCGTCGTCGGGATGGTATATTACGCTCATATAGAGTCCGTCGTCACTGAAGAAGCTTCTTCCCTTGGTGCCGCGTCCAAGCTCCTGCTTCTTTGCGATAAACACCTCGCCGCCCTTGGCGTTACCCGATCTTATGTACTCTGCAGCGCGGATGTTGGTTGAGTCGGTGGAGTCGTAGAAGAATACCTTGTGCGGATCTCTGCAAAGAGATCTTATCTTCAGCTCTGCGCTGTCCGCGAATGACGAGTACTTATCTACCGCGTACAGAATAGCCTCTCTGTAGCCGTCAAGCCCCTTGCCGACTATCGTCTTCTCTGCGTAGAGAGAAACGTACGAGAATTTTCTGAATTCCTCTCTCGACTCGATATCGGAGATATGTACCTCTACCGTCGGAATGCTTACCGCCTTGAGCGCGTCAAGAATAGCGATCGAGGTGTGAGTATATGCCGCGGGATTTATTATGATGCAATCGTATATACCGTATGCCTTTTGTATCTCGGTAACTATCTCGCCCTCGAAATTGGACTGAAAATGTCTATAGTCTACGCTTTGCTCCTTGCAGGTGTCGTCTATAAGCTTGAGAAGGCAGGCGTAATCGTTGCTCCCGTAGATGTGCTTTTCACGTATTCCGAGCATATTTATATTCGGACCGTTTATGATAAGTAGCTTCATTTTGACATTTACCTCCGATGATGTGTGTAGTCAGGCTTTCTTTCTTTTTCTGCAAAGATACTCGTCTATTTTTTCCTTTACGTTGTCGGGGATCGTTCTTGAAACGGGGCAGAGGACTGCATTTGCCATACGGGAAACGAAGGCGGTGATAAATGCGATGTCCTTTTGCATATTGTCAGTGCTCATAAGCTTGAGCGTGTCGTAGCTGTTGTGGATGGTCGCGGTGCTGGGAGGAGCTACTCTTGCAAAGGAGACCGCGGGAACGCCCTTGTCGGCAAACGGTGTGGAATCGCTTGAATATACGTCCTGATATGCCTTTACCTGCATTCCGAGCTCGTTACCCATATAGGAGATATAATCAACGAGCTTGTTCTCACACGTGCAGCAGGATATGAATTTACCCATTATGCAGCCTATCATATCGAGGTTTACGTTGAGAACGGTCTTCTTTATCTCGTCCTCGTGCTCAGAACAGTACGACTTCGAGCCGAGAAGTCCTCTTTCCTCGCTTCCGCACCAGATGAAGCGCAGGCCGTAGCGGTGAGGAGCCTTCGCAAAGTGTATAGCCATTGAGATAAGACCGATGCTTCCGGACATATTGTCGTATGCGCCCTTTGAGAGCGACGTGGAGTCGTAGTGCGCGGTGAGAGTAACGTACTCCTCTACCTCACCGGGGATATCCAGTATAACGTTTCTTGAATTTCCCTTATATTCGTCCTGCTGAAGAGTTATCCTTGCTTCCTTTGCTCCGGACGAAACGATAGCAATCGCATCCTTTACGTTGATATTTACACCGGGTATCTTTACGCCCTCGGATACAAATGAGCGAAGCTCACGGCGGTCGATATCCTTATCCGGATAGTTTACGTGTCCATCGTACGTTATAAATCCTACGGCGCCGTTTTCAAGCAGGTCCTTGTATCTCCAGTATCCGAGATATCCGTCGAATATAACGATACAGCCCTTGCATCCGGAAAGAGAGAGCGCGTCGTTTTCCGTGAGATAGTAGAGCGGAGCGGAAACGTCGCCCGAGCC
>JAZSLE010000166.1:0-3640 GCA_045535215.1 Eubacteriales bacterium | reverse complement strand
GAACGAAATTGATATTTACTTTGTCACCTTTATCAAGCTTCGGAAGAAGCTTGTCCTTTTGAGCCCCGCCGTCGTATTTCGTCCATCCGGGCGTTACTATTACGTTGCCCTTGAGAGTGAACTCCTCTACCGTTTTTCCGTCTCTCTCGAGAACTATCACGATTTCGGTCTTATTGCATATGCAATCCTCTGCGCAGAAGACCGCAACGAATCGGTTGAACACGGTCCTATATACGAGAAGCTGGGTTTCGGTCAGCGATTCCTTCCTCGGTATCTTTGAGGTGGGAGTTATTGCTGAGTGGCTTTCTATCTTGGAATCGTCAAAGATGGTCTTTTCATTCTTGAATTTTACCGGGTATCCCATCTTTCCGATTATCGAAATGATTCCCTTGACCTTGTCCGCTTCTTTGGTTGCGAGATATTCCGAGTTCGTTCTCGGATAGGTAAGGTATCCCATCTCGTACAGCTTTTGTACCGTATCAAGACTTTCGCTCATAGACATCTTATGCTTCTTACCGAGAACGTTCTGAAGCTTTGACAACGAGTATAGTTTACCCGCCTTCATCGTTGTTTTGTTCTTTTTTACCGACGTTACCGTGGCCGTGCATCCGTTATAATACGCGCAAGCCTTCGGAAGTCTGTATTGCTCCTCTTTCGGGAATTTCAGCGAGCTTACAAGCTCTATCTTCTCCCCGTTAGTAATCTCATCGCTTCGTATACCGTAATATTTTTCGGGAACGAAGTTCTTTATTGCCATATCTCTGTCGTATATTGCCTTTACTATGGGAATTATGACTCTTCCAACTCTCAAAAGCGGACCGCATTTGAGTGTTGCATATCTTGTGAGATTTACTCCGTAAAGCCAATCTATAAAGGTACGGGCGTAGCCCTCGTCTGCGAGACGGTCGTAGTCGGTCATCGGCTTCATCTCACCAAGCTCTGCGCGTATCGTCTCCTCTGTTTGGTCGGGCATCCAAAGGCGAACGAGTTTTTTTTGGTGATCTGAGGGAAGAGCGTTTTCTATACACAGTCGGACTATTATCTCTCCCTCTCTGTCGGCGTCTCCCGCGTTTGCGATGACGTCGACATCGTTTCTAAGACAGAGCGAGCGTATTATATTGAACTGTTTGAGAATGCCGTCGTCGGCCTTTCCGTCCGAGGAAGGACGAAGCTTGTATCTGAAGTTGTCCGGAAGGCAAGGAAGATTGTCAAGCGTCCAATGTACCTTTTCACCCTTGTATTCCGGAGAGTACTCTTCAATGTCTATCAAGGAAAAAAGGTGACCGAACGCCCATGTTATCAGATAGCCGTCGCCCTCCATATATCCGTTGCGCTTGGTTGTTGCGCCTACCGCCGCCGCGATATTACGTCCGAGGCTCGGTTTTTCCGCAATGATAAGTATCATTATTCAACGTCTCTTTTCCATTCGAGGATTTTTGTTGCAAGTAAGGATATGTTTGATTCAACAATATCGGGCAGGTCATTATTTTCCTCTCTGTCGGTTATGGAATTACGTATCCTGCGAACGAGAAACTTCATAAAGCCGCGGTGCTTATCCGGCTTCAACTCTCCGCCGAAATATTCTACGTGCATTGCAGAGGAGAGAATATCCTTCGGGAAAAGCTCCTTCATGTATTTGTCTACGTTGGTCAAGAAGCCACAGCAGAGAAAGAGGCAGTGCGGCTTTTCAATTATTGTGTCAGCATACTCTTTGAAAAATTTTCTCAGAGGCTTATGGAACTTTCCGAATCTGATGCCGCCTCCGATAATGAGCATATCAAAATTCGAAAGATCGGGTATTTCACCCGAGAGGTCTATAAGTACGGTTTCGGGATCCGCCATTTTCTTTTGCAATATCTGAGCGCACGTATAAGACGTTCCGCTCTTGGTAGAATAGAGTATAGCACTTTTCATATAATATCCTTAAGCAAAGGGCTGGACGCAAAGCGAACAGCCCTGTATATATCAGTTATTCAACGCGTATGCACCTTGAAGGGCGCATCGCGGATCAGTCAGCATCACTAATCAAGCCGTAGTGTCCGTCTTTTCTCTTATAAACGACGCTTGTTTTACCGTCATCAATGTTCTTGAATACGAAGAAGATGTGTCCGAGAAGATTCATCTGAAGTATAGCCTCTTCTACGGTCATAGGCTTCATGGTGAAGGATTTTACCTTTACTACGCTTTCATCCTCCTCAACGATCGGCTCGTCTGCTGTGGAGGCTGCGGGAATGAAGGCTTCCTCAAATGCATTCTTTCTGAGGCGCTTTTCAAGCTTCGTTTTGTTTTTACGGATCTGGCGCTCGATCATATCAACAGATCTGTCAAGCGCGTCGCGATAGGTCTCATCCTCGACCTCGCTTCTGAAAAGGGTACCGTTGTGAGAGATAGTGATCTCGAGGCATTCAAGATTTCTCTTGTTACTGAAGGTCACTGAGGCAGAGGCTTCCTTGTCGAAATATTTGTCAAGCTTGGCGATCTTCTTCTCAACAATTTCTTTGATGGAATCCTTAACGTTGGTTTGCCTGAAGTTAAATGTGATTTTCATATCGGTGTTTCCTTTCCTCCCCGTTTAAATCGGAAACGCGGGCGGTATGGGGAAATTTGACTCTTCCGCTCGGTACCGGCATTGACATGGATCTTCGCACTTATATTATATCATAGATTTAAATAGAGTAAAAGGGGCTTTTTTATCTTTTAACTTTTTGTTTTAAAAAAATTTGCTATTTAAACAAATCATTTATGCGTTTTTTTGTATGTTATTACTGAATGAATTGATTTTATAAAAATTTACTTTTTGCTATTGAAAAAAATTCTTATTGTGATATAATTATTTAGATGGCACGTGCGGAGGTACATGATATGGATGACAAAACGTCGATAAAGGAGCGCATAAGGAATCTGCGCTCAATGCTTGAATACCATTCAAAGCGCTATTACGTTGATGATGCTCCCGAGATAAGCGATTATGAATATGACAACCTTTTTGAAACGCTTAAGTCACTTGAAGCGCAATATCCGGAATATCGCGACGATAACTCTCCCACGGCACGCGTCGGAGGAAGAGCACTCGAAAGGTTTGAGAAGGTGGAGCACAGGGTAAGGCTGGATTCTCTTACCGACGTATTCTCATACGGCGAGCTCGAAAAATTCATAAATACGGTGAAGGAGACGATCCCCGAGCCTACCTTTTCGGTAGAACCCAAGATAGACGGGCTTTCGGTCTCTCTCAAGTATGAAAACGGAGAACTTACGGTCGGAGCAACGCGCGGAGACGGAAGCGTCGGTGAAAACGTTACCGAAAATATAAGGACGATAAGATCTATACCGCTCACGCTTGACAAGGTAAGCAATATTACGGTGCGCGGTGAGGTATATATGCCGAGATCGGTGTTTGAAGAGATAAACCGCGAGAGAGAAGCAAGCGGTCAGCCGCTTATGGCAAACCCAAGAAATGCCGCGGCAGGCTCACTGCGTCAGCTTGATTCATCCGTTACCGCTAAAAGGCGTCTTGATATCTTTATTTTCAACCTTCAGGAAAGCGACGAGATCCAATGCAAGAGCCATACAGAGATACTCGATATGCTGTCGGTATTCGGTTTCCACGTGCTTGAGAACAGAAGACTGCTTTCTACCTACG